>JBNLCA010000497.1:0-2034 GCA_050303575.1 Paracoccaceae bacterium | reverse complement strand
TTAAGCAGTTCTTGTTTGCCTCCGCTTCGCTTCGGCGGGGGGCTCTGCCCCCGTCGCCCTGCGGGGCAACTTCCCAGCGGGACTTGTGGACACCGGGACGGCCACATCCCTGCTTCTCTTTCGGTTCTCAAATATTCTCGGGGGTGAATTGAGCCGGAGGCTCAAGAGGGGGCAGACAGCCCCCTTTCTGCCGAGGCGAAGCCGAGGCCACCGATGGCTCCGCACGGAACGACCGGCCGGGCCGGTCGGGTGACATGGCAGAGCGCAGCTCCGCCGCAGAGGATGGCGGGAGCCGCGCCCCTATTCCCCCGGCAGCGCGCCGTCCCAGTCGGCCAGTCCTGTCCGCCCCTCGGGCGTCAGCGCGTAGATCCCGGTCTCGACCCGGCGGAACCAGCCATAGTGGTTGTCGGCCATGATCCGCGTCGCGGTCGGAACGCCCGTGTCGCGTGCCACCGCCTGGCCCTTCGACGCGCCGTATTCGGCAAGGTAGGCGGCGCAGCGCAGCGCGTCCTGCCGGTAGTTCGTCACGATCCCGTGCCGCGTCGCGCCGCCGGAATTCGGATCGCCCAGCCGCCGCTCGAACTCGGCGACGAGCCTTGCGGCCTTCGCCTTCGCCTTGCGCGGCGCGTATGGGCCGGGGTCTGCGACCACCTCGGCCCGCCGCCGGGACATCTCGACCGTGATCAGCCCCAGGCCGAGCCGACGGCAGAGGCCGAGATTCCGGGCGAGCGCCTTCCGCCCCTTGGGCTTGGGCACCGCGACATAGACAAGGTCGGTCAGTTTCAGTCGCTCGATCGCCTGGTGGAAGAGCGCCAGCGAGAAACCCAGCTTGGTCTCGACGATCACCGGCGGCTCGCCGTCCCGGACTGCGACGATATCGGCCGAGCCGACCTCGCCCTTCACGGCATAGCCCTTGGCCTCGAAAAGCGCCTTCAGGATCGGATAGAGGTCAGCCTCGCGCATCATGCGACCATAGCATCCGCCTCGCCCGTCCCCATAACCATTGACCGTTCCGCTTCCGGTTCGGTGCAGGCGGCGACCTTGCGGAACCCGGGCAAAGCGGCCGGCTGGCCCGCCAACCCGAGTGCGGCCCTACTCCTCCGGACCGATCTCAAGATCATAGGTCAGCGGAATGCGCGCGATGTTGACCAGTCTGAACCGTATGTGGCTGTCTTCGAAGATCGGCGCCATGACCACTCCGGCCGCATAGGTACCACGGGTCATCGCTCCCGCCGCCGTCCCCGACATGTCGGTTTGCGACAGCCGCCCGCACATCGGCGTTCCCAACTCGCTGTCCGCCGGAACCGGGCAAATCTCTGCGGTTATGGGATCCGGCTCGGGCGAAAGACGAAACCCGACCATCCTCGGTCCGCTGCTTTCCAAAGCGACCGCGTAATTCTCGCCCGGGTCCAGCGTGACGAGCAGCCTCGTCGGCTCGGCCTGGCTTGCGGTTGGCAAGGCGGACGCGGCGATCACCACAAGGATCCTTAGCATTGTCGCTCCTGAATCTGTGCCGAGGCAGGAAAAGTCCTTCACAGGGCAAAGTAAAGGCCCATACCGCGTGCGCTCCTGGCCGGAGGCCGGGGAACTTTCCTGTTTCCTGAGCCGAAGACATCCTATATTGAGCGCGCTTCCCTGAAGGACCGCCGAGATGACCGCCCCGATCACGCAGGACGTGCTGACCATTCCCCGCAAGCTGCCCGATGGCGGCCCGGTCAACCTCATCGGTCTGACGCGCGAGGGGCTGCGCGAGGCCCTCCTTGCTGTCGGCACGCCGGAGAAACAGGCGAAGATGCGCGTGGGCCAGATCTGGCAGTGGGTCTATCACTGGGGCATCCGCGATTTTTCGGCGATGACCAACCTCGCCAAGGACTACCGTGCCAAGCTGGCCGAGCATTTCACGCTCGACCTGCCCGAGGTGGTCTCGAAACAGGTGTCGGCCGACGGCACGCGCAAGTATCTCGTCCGCATCGCCGGCGGGCACGAGGTCGAGACGGTCTACATCCCCGAGGAAGATCGCGGCACGCTCTGCAT
>JBNLCA010000496.1:0-3708 GCA_050303575.1 Paracoccaceae bacterium | reverse complement strand
GGCGAACGGGTTGTCGGGGTCGATCTTCTTTTCCTTCGGCGGACGGGCCTCGAAGTTCTTCGGCCGCTCGGCGCGGTCGGGGCGGCCCTTGCCCTTCTGGCGGGGCTTGCCGCCCTCGCGCTTTCCGCCCTCGTTGCGGTTGCCGTCGCGGCGTCCGCCGCCGCCCTGCCCCTCGCGACGCGGGCGGTCGCCCTTCGGCGACCGGCGCGGCGCCCAGGTGAAGGTGTAAAAGACCTCCATCTCGGGGCCCTCTTCGGCGGCGGCCTCGGCGGGCACGCCCGGTGTGGGCTCGGGCTCTGGCGCGGCCTCGGCTGCCGGCTGTGCCTCCGGCGCCGGATCGGCCTCGGCCACCGGCTCGGCCGGCGCTTCGGGGGCGGTCCCGGCGGGAGCCTCCGTACCGGTCTCGGTGGAGGCGTCCGGGACCGCCTCGGCATCCGCCGCAGGCGCATCCGCCACGATCGCCTCGGCCACGGGCTTCTTCTTCTCGCGCTCACCCTTCTCGGCGGCGTAGCCCAGCCCCTGCATCAGCCCTGAGAACTGCTCGAGCGTCATGCCGGTGATCGACAGCATGTCGGCCGTCGCCTCGAACCCGCCCCGGCTGTCTGCGGCGCGAACGAGGTCGGCCAGCCGCTCGAGCATGTCGATGCGGATCGCCCGTTCGCCCGCCGGCCGGTAGCCCGCCAGCGTGTAGAACTCGGCCTCGACGCCCTCCATGTTCGGGATCGTCACCAGACCCGGAGGCGGGCTTTCGGGAAACTCCTGCAGGCCCTTGGCAAGCGACCAGAGGACCAGCCTGAGCCGGGTCGGCGCGGGTTTCAGAAGCGGCGGCAGGAAGATCGTGTACTGCCCGAACCGGACGCCATGCTTCCTGAGCGCCCCGCGCGCCTCCTGGTCGAGCGCCTTGACGTCGTTCGCCACGCCGTCGCGCGGCAGGACGCCCAGAGCTTCGACCAACTGGAAGGCGAACCCCTTCGCGAGCCCCGTCAGCGCCTCGTCGCGCCCCATCGTCAGAAGCGGCTCGAAGAGCGCGGCCACTTTCCGGTCGATGAAATGCTGAAGCCGGCGGCGCACCTTGTCGGCGACCTCCTCGCCCGCCTCCTCGTCGACGAAGGCCTGGACCTGCGGCTTCATCGCGTCCGGCCCGGCGACCAGCTTGCCGACGGCAGCGACGCCCCACATCAGGCCGCCCTGCTCGGTATAGTCCATCTCGGTGTCGGGCGCGTTGTAGAAGCGGTCGGCGCGCAGGTGGAACTCGGGCCTGAGCGCGGCGATACTGGCTTGCCTGAGCGTCTTGGCAGCGTCGGCATCGGCCGATTTGTCCTGCCGGAAGCGGAAGCCTTCCAGACGGCCGACGAACTCGCCCTCGACCGTCACCTCGCCCTTGTCGTTCACTTCGGCCACCAGGCCCTCCTTCGCCTTGAGCCGGCGGAGCAAGACAGACGTCCGCCGGTCCACAAATCTCTGCGTCAGTGCCTCGTGCAAGGCATCGGACAGGCGGTCTTCTACCTCGCGCGTCCGGCTACGCCAATGGCTTTCGTCCGCGACCCAGCCGCGCCTCTCCGCGACATAAGTCCAGGTGCGGATGAAGGCGAGCCGTTTCGACAGCGTGTCGATATCGCCGGCGGTGCGGTCGATGCGGTCGATCTGGTCGGCGAACCAGTCGGTCGGAATCTGCCCGCCGTCGTGCAGGAACGTGTAGAGCCGCCGCAGAAGCCCGGCATGTTCGATATGCGAGATTCCGCGAAAATCGGGGATGCGGCAGACGTCCCAGAGCAGTTCCACGTCGCGCGCGTCACGCAGCCGGGCGCGAACATCCGCCTCGGAGGAAAGTGCCTTGAGCGCCGCAAGGTCATCCGCCTCGCGCGCCCGGGCCAGCCACTCGTTCTCGGACGGCGCCTCGAGCGATTGGATCAGCCGGTCGGTCGAGCCGAAATCGAGCCGGGCGTTCCGCCATTCCAGCTTCTTCATCGGCGTGAAGCGGTGGTTCTCGATCGCCTCGACCACCTCGTCATCCAAGGGACGCGCCTCGGCCGTCACCCCGAAAGTCCCCGGCGTCATGTAGCGTCCCGCCCGCCCGGCGATCTGCGCCAGCTCGTTGGGTGCAAGATCGCGCATCCGCCGCCCGTCGAACTTCCGGGTCGAGGAAAAGGCGACGTGCTCGATATCGAGGTTGAGCCCCATGCCGATAGCATCGGTGGCGATCAGGTAATCGACATCGCCCTCCTGGTAGAGCGCTACCTGCGCGTTCCGCGTCCGTGGTGAAAGCGCGCCCATGACCACCGCGCAGCCGCCCTTCTGCCGGCGCATCAGCTCGGCGATGGCATAGACGTTTTCGACCGAGAAGCCGACGATGGCGGACCGCGGCGGCATCCGGCTGAGCTTTTTCGTGCCGGTGTAACTCAGCTCCGAGAACCGCTCGCGTTTCAGGAACTGCACGCCCGGCACCAACGCGGCGATGGCCTTGCGCATCGTCTCGGCGCCGAGGAACAGGGTCTCGTGCTGGCCCCGCGCACGCAGAAGCCGGTCGGTGAAGACATGGCCGCGCTCGGGGTCGGCGCAGAGCTGGATCTCGTCGATCGCGACGAAGTCTGCGCCGATCCCCTCGGGCATCGCCTCGACGGTGCAGACCCAGTATTGTGTGCGGGGCGGCTGGATGCGCTCTTCGCCCGTCACCAGGGCCACGACCGAGGGTCCGCGCAGCGCTACGATCCGGTCATAGACCTCGCGCGCCAGAAGACGCAGCGGCAGGCCGATCACACCCGTGCGATGCGCCAGCATCCGTTCGATGGCGTAGTGGGTCTTGCCAGTATTGGTGGGGCCGAGGACGGCCGCCACCCGCGCGCGTTCGGCCATCACGGCCCCTTCAGAGATCGCGGCCCGCTTCCTGCAGGGTCAGCCGCTCGACGGCATCGTTTATGCCGGGATGATGCGGATGTATAGCGTGCGCCGCCTCCCAGACCTCGAGCGCCTGGTCGGCATGACCGGTTTCCTCGAGAATCAGCGCGAAGCCCGAGAGCGCCCCGAAGTGGCGCGGGTTGAGGAGCAGCGTCTGGCGAATGTCGGCCACCGAAAGACCCATCTGGCCCTTCAGGAAATAGGCCGTCGCCCGGCTGTTCCAGCCCTCGGCAAATTCCGGCGCATGGTCGATCAGCGCCGAGAACCGCTCGATCGCCATGTCGAGATCGCCCGCCTCCATCGCGTCGCGCCCGCGCTTGAGGAGCAGGTCCATCGCCGGCGAGCCGGATTTCGACCATTCCAGAAGAATGTCGGCCTCCACGATTTCCCAATCCTCGGTCGCCGGGTCTTGCAGCCGCTCGAAAAGCGCATCGAGCGTCGCCGACTGGGCATGGGCGGAGAACGGCCCAAGTAGGGAAATCCATACTGCGGCCAGAAGTGCCGCCACGATACGGTTGGAATTCGATGCCATCGTGCGCATAACGGTGAGAACTGTAACCCAAAAGCCGGCGATGGCGATAGGCCGGCTTTCACAAACCGGAGATTGCGCATGAGCGAGATGATCGACGCCGCGGTGACTGCCCTGGCGGCACGGATGTCGGGCGGATTCGACGGCACCGCCAAGTTCGTCATTCCCGGCGAAGGCGCGATCATGGTCGACGGATCGGGCGTGCGCGCCGCCGACGAGCCCGCGGACGTGACGATGACCGCCGAGGCCGAGGTCTTCAAGGCGATCCTTTCGGGCGACATGAA
>JBNLCA010000495.1:0-3440 GCA_050303575.1 Paracoccaceae bacterium | reverse complement strand
TGGCGCAGCATTTTCAGGCGGCTGATGATCGGGAAGGTCTCGACCAGCGCGCGGACCGTCTCCTCGACATGGTGCCAGGACCCGCGCTGGGTGTAGTTGTTGTGGCTGTCCGCGCCGCCGCCGATCACCATCTCGCCCTTGTCGGACTGGCTCATGTAGCCGTGCACCGTGTTCGCCATGACGACGACGTCAATGCAGGGCTTGATCGGTTCCGAGACCAGCGCCTGGAGCGCCGTCGACTCGATCGGCAGCCGGAACCCAGCCATTTGCGCCAGGTGCCCCGAATTGCCGGCGACCACGATGGCGAGCTTGCCGCAGCCTATGGCGCCCTTCGACGTCTCGACGCCCGAGACCCGGCCGCCCTGGCGGGTGATGCCAGTGACCTCGCAGTTCTGGATGATGTGCATGCCCATGGCCGAGCACGCCCGCGCATAGCCCCAGGCCACCGCGTCGTGACGTGCCGTGCCGCCGCGCGCCTGCCAGAGCGCGCCGAGGACCGGGTAGCGCGGCCCTTCGATGTTGATGATCGGGCAGAGCGCCTTGACCTTCTCGGGCCCGATCCACTCGGTCGTCACGCCCTGGAGCCGGTTCGCCGCCGCTGTACGCTTGTAGCCACGGACCTCGTGCTCGGTCTGGGCCAGCATCATCACGCCGCGGGGCGAGAACATGACGTTCATGTTCAGGTCCTGGCTCATCGTCTCGTAAAGGCTGCGCGCCTTCTCGTAGATCGCCGCCGACGGGTCCTGGAGGTAGTTCGACCGGATGATCGTGGTGTTCCGGCCGGTGTTGCCGCCGCCCAGCCAGCCCTTCTCGATCACCGCGACGTTGGTGATGCCGTGGTTCTTGCCGAGGTAGTAGGCCGTGGCGAGGCCGTGGCCGCCGGCGCCGATGACGATCACGTCATAATGCTCGCGCGGCTCGGGCGACGCCCAGGCCCGCTCCCACCCCTGGTGGTAGCTCAGGGCCTCGCGGGCCAGTGCGAAGACTGAATAACGTTTCATGGGCATCCCGACGGTCGTGCCGTCCTTTTCCGACGGCCTGAGAGCTAAGCCGCAACTGCCAGCGGCACAATCGGGCAAAATGCGACATGACGTCCGCCGGGATTTGCCCCTTTTGCTGAGCCCGCCGCTTCTCTACATGGGAAGGGCCGAGGAGGTTCCATGCTGTTCTGGATCATCGCCGCCCTCCTGTCCGCGCTTGTCGCCGGGCTGATCGCGCTGGCGCTCTTGCGCGGCGGCGAGGGCGAGGTGACGTCGGACGTGGCGTTCTACAAGGGCCAGCTTGAGGGCGTCGATCGCGACGTGTCGCGCGGCATCATGCCCGAGGCCGAGGCCGAGCGCGCCCGCGTCGAGATCGCGCGGCGGCTTCTCGAGGCCGACCGGGCCGAGCAGGCGGCGGCCGCCCCGGGCTCGGCGCCGCGTGGTGCCACGCTGGTCGCGGCGGGGCTGGCAGCGGCGCTTCTGGTCGGCGGGGCAGGGGCGGTCTACTGGCGGATCGGCGCTCCGGGCTATCCCGACATGCCGATCAAGCTCAGGATCGCCATGGCCGACGACGCGCGCGCCGCGCGGCCTTCGCAGGCCGAGGCCGAGGAGGCCGCGGGCCCCGCGCCAGAGGTTGCGGTCGATCCCGAGCTCGCAGCGCTGGTCGAGCGGCTGCGGCAAGTCGTGGCCCAGCGGCCGCACGACGCGCAGGGGCTGGCGCTTCTGGCCTCGAACGAGGCGGGCCTTGGCAACTGGATCGCCGCGCACGAGGCGCAGGCCCGGCTGATTGACGCCAGGGGCGAGGACGCGACGGCCGACGATTTCGCCATGCTGGCCTATTACCTCGTCGCCGCGGCGGGCGGCAGCTACATCTCGCCCGAGGCCGAGGCGGCGGTGACCGAGGCGCTTAGGCGCGATCCGAAACAACCCTACGCCCGCTATTTCGCGGGAGATCTTTTCGCCCATACCGGCCGGCCCGATCTTGCCTTCCGCTTCTGGGCCGCGCTCCTGGCCGAAAGTCAGCCCGACGCGCCCTGGGTGCCGCCGATCCGCGCCCGCATCGAGGAGATTGCGGCGCTGGCCGGGCAGAACAACTACGTCCTGCCGCCCGAGGGCGCCGTGCGCGGGCCGACCGGCGAGGATGTCGCGGCGGCCTCGGAAATGTCTCCCGAGGACCGGCAGGCGATGATCCGCAGCATGGTTGCCAGCCTTGCCGACCGTCTGGCGAACGAGGGCGGGCCTGCGTCCGACTGGGCGCGTCTCATACGCTCCTACGGAGTCCTCGGCGAGGCCGAGACGGCGCGTCCGATCCTCGAGGAGGCGCGCGTGACCTTCGCTGGCGACCCGGAGGGTCTTGCCGAGATCGAGGCGGCGGCGCGCGAGGCGGGGATCGCCGAGTGATCTGCGCCGATCTCGAGGAATTCCACGCCGTCCTCGCGCCGATGAGCGCGCTCGCAGGCATCGATCTGGGCGAGAAGACAGTGGGCGTCTCCGTCTCGGACCGGCTGCATTCGGTGGCGAGCCCGCTCGAGACGATCCGGCGGACGAAGTTCACCGCCGATGCGGCGCGGCTTCTCGAAATCATGGCGGCGCGCGAGATTGGCGGCCTCGTCATCGGCCTGCCCCTGAACATGGACGGCTCGGAAGGGCCGCGCGTCCAGTCGACCCGGGCTTTCGCGCGCAACCTCGCGCGGCTGACCGAGATACCCATCGCGTTCTGGGACGAGCGGCTCTCGACCGTTGCCGCCGAACGCGCGCTTCTCGAGGCCGACACGTCGCGCGCCCGGCGGCGCGAGGTGATCGACCATGTCGCGGCGGGGTTCATCCTGCAGGGCGCGCTCGACCGGCTGCGGGCCATCGCGGGAAGGGACGAGACATGAGGATCATCGGTCTCGTCAGCATCCTGACGGCAACCGGCGCCCTGGCCGAAGGACCGCCGCCCGAGTTCCTGGCCGGCAAGTACCAGCTGTTCTCGCCGAACGCGCCGGGAGCGGTCGCGCTTCACCTGCGCCTCGATCCCTTCGGCGACGGCATGTCCGTCACGCTGTGCGGCATGGAGGATGGCGGTTTCCTCGCGCTTCCCGCGGTGGACGACGAGCACGGCTACGTGAGCGGCCAGATCGGCGACTGGAAGGTCCAGTGCGACCCGTTCACCGGCTACGACAACTACCCGTTCATCGCCTGCATCGGCGAGGCTCACGAGCGGCTGATGCTCTGGCCCGAGGACGACTTCGGCGCGACCCTGGATTGCGATGGCTGATATGGACGAGGTCTGGCGCCGCGACGAAGTAGCAAGCCCCTGCGTGAAGATCTGCCTTGTCCATCCCGAGGCACGGATCTGCGTCGGCTGCCTGCGGACGCTGGACGAGATCGCCACCTGGGGCCGCATGACCGACGAGGCGCGGCGCGAGGTGCTTGCCGCGCTCCCGGACCGGTCCGGGCTCGTGCGTCAACGACGCG
>JBNLCA010000494.1:0-6496 GCA_050303575.1 Paracoccaceae bacterium | reverse complement strand
GCCCGAGCCGGAGGCCGCCGGCAGGTCCGACTGGTTCGCGGTGGGCGCGTAGGTGATCAGAAGTGCGTCCGTGAAGAAGTCCGAGCGGCTGACGTTGAGCCGGCCGTAGGCCATGTTGACCGAAGGGTCGTTCACCGCCTGGGTGAACGCGGGCGCGAAGTCCGCGGCCCGCATCGTGCGGAAACTGGGCGCAAGGCGCAGGTTGTCGGCCGCTTCGACCTCCATCTCGGTGATCAGGCCGGTGAGGCCGTAGCCGCCCATTGCATGGGCGAAGAGGTCGGCATTCTCGGTGCGCGAACAGGTGACGAGATCGCCGTCCGCCGTCAGCATCTTCACGGATCGTACCGTCGCGCCCATCGGCCCGAACGGCACCGGCCAGCCGTGGGCATTGACCGAGAAGGTGGCGGCGACACCGAAGTCGTGGTTCGACTGCATGACCTTGGGCGACATGCCAAGGGGGTCGAGGGCCGCGATCACCTGGCTCCAGCGGGCGCCTGCGTGGCAGCGGAAGGTGCGGGCGGTCGTGTCGGGCTCGATGAAGGCGCTGTCACAGGTGATGGCGTGACCACCTTTTGGGATGGCCTGGGCGCCCATCGAATGACGTGCCGCGCCGATATTGACCGGGCGGCCGGCCGCCTTCGCCTCGGAGAGCTCCGCGCGCAGGGCGGCGACGAGCGTGTCGCCCGGGTCTTCCGTCAGCACGATGTGCTTGTGGACCGGCGTCGGCGACAGGCCCGACGCGTCGTTCATCCAGCCTCCGGGCGTGCCCGAGATCAGCGGCGTGCCATCGAGCGTCGGCGTGCGCGCGGTCAGGCGGTTCGAGACATAGGCGCCGGCGGCGGCTCCGGCCCCGACAAGGGCAGCGCGGCGGGTGAAGGTTCTCATGAGCAATCGTCCGGTTGGAATGCGGGCCCGAGGAAAAGGATACAGAGGATCAGGGCAGCGCGCGCGCCTTGCAGCCGCCGCGGTCGGCGGCAAGCACGATGGTCGCGCCCGCGGCGTAGAGCGTCGCGCTCAGCCCCGGCGCGCCGCTCACCACCAGCTGGCTGGCCGAGCTTTCGAGGATCTCGGTGCCTTCGGGCAGCGCCTCGATGAGGCCGGGCGGGGGAAAGAGGACGGCGATGTCGCGGTGCCGGTTCTGCCAGAGGAAGACCGCGAAGCCCGCCATGGCGGGCACCACCAGCGGCCCGCCCATGTTCGCCAGCGCCGGAGGCGCGGTGGTTCTGCGCATCGTGGAGCCTTTCCTCATTCTGTTTCGGCAGAAGGGCTTACAGGTCGAATGTGGCGAAAACCGGGGCGTGGTCCGAGGGCTTGTCCCAGCCGCGCGCGGATCGAAGGACGCGGCTGGAATGGCCGGCATTCGCGATGTCGGGCGTCGCCCAGACATGGTCAAGCCGGCGGCCCTTGTCGGCCGTGTCCCAGTCGGGCGAGCGATAGGACCACCAACTATAGAGAAGGCCCTCGGGGATGTCCTGCCGCGTGATGTCGACCCATTTGCCGGCCTCCTGCGCATCGGTGAGCAGGTTCGTCTCGATGGGCGTGTGGCTGACGATCTTCAGGAGCTGCTTGTGGCTCCAGACGTCATCCTCGCGCGGGGCGATGTTCAGATCGCCCACAAGGATCGACTTCTTCGGTTTGTCCTTCTTCGCCCAGTCCCGCATCTCGGCCACGTAGTCGAGCTTCTGGCCGAACTTCTCGTTCTCGTTGCGGTCGGGGATGTCGCCGCCGGCGGGTACGTAGAAATTGTGGATCGTCACGCCGTTCTCCAGCGTCGCCGCGACGTGGCGGGCGTGCCCGAGCGAGACGAAATCGAAGGCGCCCGCCTCCTTCATCGGGATCTTCGAGAAGATGGCGACGCCGTTGTAACTCTTCTGGCCGCGGGCAACGTGGTGGGCATAGCCCAGCGCCTTGAAGGCCTCGATCGGCATCTGCTCGACCGGGCTCTTGCATTCCTGCAGGCACAGGACGTCGGGCAGCTCTTCGTTCATCAGGCGCGAGACGATGGGTTCGCGCAGGCGGACCGAGTTGATGTTCCAGGTGGCGAGCGTGAAGGGCATGTCTGTCTCCGGGTCCGGTCCGCGCCCCTTGATGGCAGGGCTAGCCCGGGATTTCCAGACCGGCGAGCGCGGCGACCAGCGCCTCCTGAAACGCGGCCGGGTCTTCGACATGCGGGACATGGCCGATATCGGTCAGGATTGTCAGGGTGGCGCCGGGGATCAGCCGGGCGAGTTCCTCGCCCTGGGCAAGGGGCGTGACACTGTCCCGGTCGCCCCAGATGATCGCGGTGGGAAGCGAGATGCGCGCGACGGCGTCGGGCAGGATGCTGAGCGCGCCATTGGGCGGCAGGAGGAGCGAGGGCAGCCAGTCGGAGATCGCGGCGGTGGTGCCGCGCCGGGTGAGCGGCAGCCGCAGCAGTTCGACGTAAGGCGCGGCGCGGTCCTTGCGGTAGAGGAAGGACCGAAGCAGCCGCTCGGTCAGGAGCGGGTTCGTCGCGGTGGTGGCGACGACGACCGGCCGCAGCCAGTCGGGCCTGAGGATCAGTGGAAGCCGCGCGTCCGGATCGGCCGTCCCGACGCCCAGCGCGGCATCGACGAGGACGAGGCCGGCGAACCGGTCGGGCGCGCGCAGGGCGGCCTCGGCGGCCGGCCCGGCGCCGAAGGAATGGCCGACAAGGATCGGCCGGATCTCGAGCGCGGTGACAAGCTCGACGATGCGCGCCGCCTGCGTCACCCGGTCGTACCTGGCAAGCGCATCGCGGTCGGAAAAACCGAACGGCGGCATGTCGAACGCGATGGCGCGGTAACCCTGGTCCGCCAGCGCTGCCATCGTCTCGCGCCAGAGGCCGGACCAGGCGCCGGTGCCGTGGGCGAGAAGGATCGGGATGCCATCCGCCGGGCCTTGCTCCTCGACATAGACACGGCCGAAGCGGGTCTCGACCAGGCGCCCCTCGGCAGGCATCAGCGCCTCGGTCTCGGCCTTCTCGCGCGAAAGGGCAGCCACGTAGAAGCCCGCCGGCACCAGGAGCGCCGCGAGAAGGACAAGGTAGATCAGCCGCAGAACCCAGCGCATCGCGCCCTCCTGATCCCGTCAGGGTGACACGCGACGCCTGCCGGGGAAAGAGCCGGAGCGGGGGTCCCCCGCCGGCTCTCGGCGCCGGAGCTGCGCTCCGTCACTTCGCCCGACGGGCCCGGCCGCGCTTCGCGCGGCAGCGCTTTCGGTGGCCTCGGCTTCGCCTCGGCAGGAAGGGGGCCCTCGGATCCCCTCTTGAGCCTGCGGCTCAATTCACCCCCGAGAATATTTGGGACCAAAAGAGCGACTTGGAGCGTCAGCCTGCTTCCTTGTGCCGAAAATACTCCCGGGGAGTCGCCCGTCAGGGCGACGGGGGCAGCGCCCCCGCCGAAGCGAAGCGGAGGCAGGCAACCGGTTACCGAAGCGAAGCGGGGGCAGACCAAGACTATCTGCGAGGCGACGCGCGGAGCGCCGGCTCCGTGCCGGGCCGAGGTACAAGCGCCGGGCCGGGACGCGCGCTGTTCCCGGGGCCCGCGCTACTCCAGCCCGTTGAACGGGTCGCGCCAGGTGTCGATCTCGTCGAGGCGGGCCGACCAGCGGCTCACGTTGGGCACATCCTCGATCGGAAGGCCAGCGGCCCCGGCGAAGGGGAAGGCGGTCGCGACCCGGAAGTCGGCATAGGAGACATGGTCGCCGACCAGCCAGTCGCGGTCCGCGAGCGCGCCGTCTAGGATTCTGAGGTACTCCGCCCACTCGGCGAGGCCCTCCTCGACGAGGAAGGCCGGTAGCCGGTCCTCGGTGAAGCTCGGCATCACCACGCGGTCGAAATAGACCGGGTCGGCAGCGCGGGTCAGGTGATGCGTACCCCAGCTGATCCAGCGGATCATCTCGGCCTGTTCGTCATTTCGTCGCCAGAGATCGCTGCCCGCCAGCGCCGAGAGACGGCAGACGATCGCGTCGGTCTCGGGCAGCGCCGTTCCGTCATCCTCGATCAGGAGCGGGAAGCGGCCCATCGGGTTGAGCTCGCGGTACCAGTCCTGGCCGCCATTGTAGACATGGGCCGAGCCGATGAATTCGACCGGCGCATCGAGATAGCGCGCCATCGCGACCGCAACGCGCGGGTTCAGGTTTTTCGAATAGTAAAGCTGCATCCCCTGTCCTCGAATCGGCCCTTGATCGCGGGAAGAGGCTGGGCCAGAATTAGGTTGATATCAACCCGGATACGAATGACCCTACACCTGCCTTCCCCCCGCGACGTCCATGACCGCTGCCTGTGCCTTGCGGCACAGCGGGCGGCGCGCGTGCTCGCGCGGCGGTTCGACGCCGCCTTCGCGCCCTTCGGCCTTACCAACGGGCAGTTTTCGCTGCTGAACGTGGTCAGCCGCCCTGACCCTCCGCTTGTCACGGACCTCGCGCGCATCCTGGCGATGGACCGCTCGACGGTGACCGCCGCGCTGAAGCCGCTCGATCGGCGCGGGCTGGTGGAGAGCAGGCCCGACCCGGCGGACGGACGGGCCCGCCGGGTCGCGGTGACGGAAGCGGGACGGGCGCTCCTGGCGCGGGCGCTGCCGGTCTGGCTGGCCGAGCATGCGGCGCTCGACCGGGACATCTCAGGCACCGACGCGAGCGAGCTTCGAGCCGGTCTCGGCGCGGTCGCGGCGAGTGGCCGGCGGTAGGCAGGCCGCCACCGCCTCCTCGAATGGCGTCGGCCGGAATTCGGGGAGCAACGCCGCAAGGCGGTCGCCGCCCAGCCGGTGCGGCGTCTCCCAGAGATAGCGCATCTCGCCCATCTCGCGGGCCAGCTCCCAGACCGGCGCTGCAAGGCGCATCAGCCACCAGGGAAAACCGGCAAGGCGCATCGGCCGGCCGGTGAGGCGCTCGACGGTCCGGCGCAGCTCCTCGGCGGTGAAGGCGTGGCCGGGGAACGGGATGTCGGCGAACGCCGGCAGCTCGGCGCGCATCTCCGAAAGCGCGACCCCGGCACGGGCGAGGTCGGGCAGGTACGCGTGGGCGTGGACCGCGTCCGCCGGGCCGGGCGCGACGATCTGGCCGCGCTTCAGCGCGCGGAGATAGACCATGTCCATCACCGAGCCGCCGCCCTCGGGGTCCATGAAGTCTCCCGCGCGCAGGACGATGGTCCGCACGCCACCCTCGGCGGCCGCGCGGTACGATGCCTCGAGCTCGGCGCGGATCCGGCCCTTGCGGGCGACCGGCCTGTGCGGCGTCGTCTCGTCCCAGGTGCCGGGCGTGTCGCCGTAGACATAGACGTTGCCGGGCAAAAGGACGGTTGCGCCGCTGGCCCTGGCCGAGGCCAGAACCTCGGAAGTGATGGCGGGCAGGATGCGGTCCCAGTCGTGGTAGGCGGGCGGGTTCAGGCCGTTGACGATGATGTCCGCGCCGCGCGCTGCCGCCGCCATGTCGGTGCCGCGGATGAAGCGGCGGACGGTCCAGCCCGAGGTTTCGAAGGCGCGTGCGAAGTGGCGCCCGACCTTGCCGCTGGCGCCGAGGACGAGTGCTGTCTGGGTCATGTCGGTGTCTCCTATGGTGACGGAGGCATGCTGCAAACGATTTCGAATATACATTGCCGATATTTGTCGATTGTGCATTCATAAATGTATGTCACCCCTTGACTGGTCCCTTTTGCAGAGCTTTCTCGCCGTTCTCGACGGCGGATCGCTGTCCGCCGCCGCCCGCGCCACGGGCCAGAGCCAGCCCACGCTCGGCCGTCATGTGAAGGCGCTCGAGGCGCAGCTGGGCGTGCCGCTTTTTCGCCGCGTGCCCACCGGCCTTGCCCCGACCGAGGCGGCGACGCAGCTGGTCGCCCCGGCCCGCGCCATGGCCGAAGAGGCGGCGCGGCTTGCCCGGCTGGCCGAGGGCCAGTCCGAGACCGTCGAGGGCACCGTCCGCATCACTGCCTCGGCCATCGTATCGCATTACCTACTGCCGCCCGTCATATCTCGCCTGCGCGCCGCCGAGCCGCAAATCCAGGTCGAGCTCGTCGCCACCGACACGACCGAGAACCTGCTTTTCCGCGAAGCCGACATCGCGCTCAGGATGTACCGGCCCGAACAACTCGACATCGTGACCCGACATGTCGCCGACCTGCCGACCGGGCTCTATGCCTCGCACGGCTACCTCGACCGGCGAGGCCGGCCGCGCGGTATCGAGGACCTGTCCCGCCACGACGTCGTCGGCTTCGACCGCAGCGACCTCATCCTGCGGCTGCTGCGCCAGATGGGCTTCGAGGTGACGCGCGCGTTCTTCCCGGTCCGCTGCGACGACCAGCCGGTCTACTGGGAACTGGTGCGCTTCGGCTGCGGCATCGGCGGCATGCAATGTTCGATCGGCGATACGGATCCGCTGGTCGACCGGGTCCTGCCCGAGATCGACCTGCCGCCGATTCCGCTCTGGTTCGCTGCAACCGGCGAGATGCGGACAAGCCCGCGGATCCGCCGGGTGTGGGACTTCCTCGCCGAGGCGCTGCGCC
>JBNLCA010000493.1:0-8813 GCA_050303575.1 Paracoccaceae bacterium | reverse complement strand
GCCGGGCGGGCCGAAGACATTTGTCACACCGACAACGTCCGCGGCGCGGTTCAGAATGCCGCCGGTGACGGGCCGGCCCTGTTCGAACCGCGCCATGAAGCGAAGGTCAGGGTCATCGGCGAGCGCATCGGGAAAGCGACGCTCCGGTAGCGATGCCTTGCTCCACTCCGCCTCCCACGCTTCCAGATCTGTCGTGGCGGTCAGGCCGGGCGGGTCCGGGCCGGGGCGGAGCTCCAGCCAATCGGCCTCGATCAGGATCCGCATGCCGAATGGCGCGAGATCGAGATCGGCGAAACTGTCCTTTACCGGAGCGCGCCGGATCGCGAGGCAGGACTCGACGGCAAGCTGCGCTTTAGGCACCAGGGTCACGATGCCGGGATAGAGTGGCGGGGGAGGTGCCTCGGCCCGCCACAGGACGCTGTCCGCGTAGCTTTGCACGCCATGCGCGGCAAGGACCGCGCCGCACCAGGACGCGTTGTTGTGCGCCGCGGTGCGGGCGTCAGCCGCGCCCATCGGGATATTCCGCCGGTCCCTTGACCTCGAGCTTGTTGCCGAACGGGTCGCGGAAATAGAAGGAATGGCCGACGCCGCGGGCGCCGCCATGCGTGGCCTCGCGCTCGATCTCGATCCCGTGGGCGGCGAGATGCGCGCGCATCGCTTCGGGCGCGAAGGGCGTCGTCGTGATGCAGACATGATCGACGTTACGCCCGCCCTTGACCGGCGGAACGGCCGACGCGGCGCCGGGGTGAGTGATGTCCCACAGGACGATCAGGGCCGAGCCGCACCAGACCTGCTCCATCCCCATCGCCGGGTAGGCATAGCCCGGCACGCAGCCCAGCACCTCGCCGTAGAATTTCAACGCCTTGTCCATGTCATCGACCAGGAAGACGACATGGTCGAGCGCGACCAGGCTGAAAGGCGGTTTAGATACGGCGTTCACGGCAGGGCTCCTCCTCGGTAGCGCTATCAGACCCCCGCGCGGCGGGCTTTTCAAGCCCCGCGCCCCGTGCTAGCAGGCGCGCGACCGATTTCCGGGCCCCGAGGACAATCTCGTCGGCCCCCGAGCAACCAAGGACATCAGATGGCGATCCAGCGCACCTTCTCGATCATCAAGCCCGACGCGACCAAGCGCAACCTGACCGGCAAGATCAACGCCAAGTTCGAGGAGGCGGGCCTGCGCATCATCGCGCAGAAGCGCATCCACCTGACCAAGGCGCAGGCCGGCCAGTTCTATGCTGTCCACAAGGAGCGCCCGTTCTACGACGAGCTCTGCACCTTCATGGCCTCCGAGCCGGTCGTGGTGCAGGTGCTGGAAGGCGAGGATGCCATCGCCAAGAACCGCGAAGTGATGGGCGCGACCAACCCGGCCGACGCCGCGCCGGGCACGATCCGCAAGGAATTCGCGCTTTCGGTCGGCGAGAACTCGGTCCATGGATCGGACGCGCCCGAGACTGCCAAGGAAGAGATCGCGTTCTTCTTCTCGGGTCTCGAACTCGTCGGCTGAACGGTCTTCGACCGCAAGTGGAACCCCGGGGCATGCCTCGGGGTTTTTCTTTTGATGCATGGGTTTGGCGACCGCGCGCGGTGCGGCGCGGCGGAAAGCCGCCACCCCTTCTCCAGCCCCCGGAACCTTTCGGTGTCCAGCGGCATTGGTGCCGTGTCGATAGAAACGAAGATTCCGAACCTGGAGGGAACGGTATGCACAAGATTATCCTGGCTGGCACGGCCTCGCTTTCGATGTTCATGATGGGCTGTCAGGCGACCAACAGCGAACTCGTGGGCGGCACGCTCGGCGCCGCCGCCGGCGTCTACCTCACCAAGGAAGTGCTCGAGGAAGACGACGAATGGGTCATCGTCGGCGCGCTTGCGGGCGCGACGGCCGGCGTCCTCGTCGCTCGCAACGGCCAGTCCAACCAGTGCGCCTATTCGCGGGGCGACGGCACCTACTACACCGCTGCCTGCCCGCGGTAACGCATCACAAGGTTTGCATGACGAGGCTCGCCGAATGGCGGGCCTCGTTCCTTTTTGCAGGCTGAGACTTCGGCAGCGTCGAGGATCTCACCGCCTCAACTCGCGCAGGACGAACAGCCGGATCGCCGAGGCAAGCCCGGTGTCGCCCCGGGCCTGGTCGATCTCGGCGGCAAGCGCGTTCAGCGCGACCCCGCGCGCTTCGGAAATGTCGCGGAAAGCCTGCCAGAACTCGTCCTCCAGCGACACCGAGGTCCGGTGGCCGCGCAGGGTCAGCGAATGCTTGACCGGTCGGCTCATCCGTCGTCGTCCCAGTCGGCGGGCTTCAGCGCCTGCCATTCCTCGTCGGAGAGATTGGTCTTGCCGCATATCTGCGGGCGGTAGCCGTCGGTCAGGTCGGCAAGCGGGACCATCCCGTCCTCGGGCGCGGCGAACCGCTGCTTCGGCCGCTCGGCAAGCTGGATGTCGGCCGCGCTGATGGCGAGGTTCACGTCGCAGACCGCGCCGCGCCACGGACCGAGGCGGTCGACCCAGGACTCGGTGAAGCCGATCAGCGTCCAGTCGCCGCCGCGTTCGGCGATCGTGACGCTTCGCATCGTGTGGTAGCGGCCGCAGGCGAAGCAGCCGAGCTCGCCGATCAGGATGGCGCCGGTGGGCAGTGTCTCGAAGTAGGGCTCGTTGGCCGGTCCGGCATAGAAGACGCCTTCGAAACGCTGCGGAGCGGCATCCTGGGCCGCGATGGTAAGGTCGAGAAGCGTCGGGTCGTCCACGCGCCGCGCCAGTTCGAACCGGACGCCGCCGGCCTCGTGCGTGGCCACTGTCTCGGCGGCGGCGAGGCCGGGGAGGGCGGCGAGGACAAGGGCGATCAGCCTCATTCCCGGTCCTCGCGCTTGTGGCCCTCGACATGGCGCGCGGCCTTCTCGGCACGCGCTTTCTCGACGTCGCGCTCGGCCTTCGTTCGACCGAACTTCGCGGCATTGGCGTCCGCCGTCTGGCGCTTCTCGGTGCGCGCCTTCTCCTTGCGGAACCGGTTCAGGTTGGTGACCTTGCTCATGGCGCCGAAGGTTACAGCGCGCCGTCCCCCAGCGCCAGCACCGGCCCGTCGAGAAGGCGCATAAGCTCGCCGAAATAACCGCCCGTCCGCGCCGCCTGCGTCGGATCCGAGGTGATCGCCACCGCCAGGTCGCGCCCCGGATGGAAGGCGATGACCTGCCCGCCATAGCCCCGCGCCAGCGCGTAGCCGGACCGGGTCAGGAACCAGCCGTAGCCGTAGTCCATGCCGGAGAACGGTGAGCGCGTGCGCGGCTCGGTCGAGCGGCGGACCCAGTCTTCGGCGATGACCTGCGTCTGCGCGAACCGACCGCCGTCGCGCATCGTCACCGCGACCTTCAGCATCGCGCGCGGGGTCAGCGCCATCTCGTTGCCGCCGAGATAGTAGCCCTGCGGATCGCGCGTCCAGGCCGGAAATTCGATGCCGAGGGGCTCGCCAAGAACCCGGCGCGCCTGCGCGAGGAGGCTTTCGCCGGTCGCCACGGTCAGCGCGGCGCCGAGGACATGGAACGCGCCGGTGGAATAGAGCATCCGCCCGCCCGGTTCGGCGACGAAGGGGCGGGCCAGCGCGTCGGCGACCCAGTTCGGCGACGAGACCCATTCGCCGTAATTCGGCCCCGAGGTGCGCTCCAGCCCGGCGCGCAGGGTGACAAGGTTCTCCAGCGTGATCGCTTCCACGTGCGGGTCGGCGCCGGCCGGGATCAGGCGCGGGGCGACCTCGCCCAGCCGGGCGTCGACCGAAGCGACCGTGCCCTGCCGGATCGCATCGCCGAGGAGCAGGGCGACAAGGCTTTTCGAGCAGGACTTGATGTTGGCCGGCCGGTCGAGGCCGGGCCCGCGCGGCGCTTCGGCGAAGAGGACCTCGCCGCCCCGCTGCACCTGAATGCTGTGCAGCTGATCGAGCCCGCCGATGGGTTCCGCCAACGCCTCGGCGGCCCTCGCGCGGGCGGGCCGCAGGAACGGCAGGGCAAGGCCCGCCGCGATGAAGGTTCTGCGCTTCATGGCAGATGTCTCGGTCCGGCGAGGCGCGGACGCAATGCACGGCCGCTCACAATCGGATGATCGGCGCGCCGTCGGTCACGCCTCGCGCAGGATCTTCTCCATCGCCTTCTTCTTCGCCAACTCGTCGATCAGCTTGTCGAGATAGCGGATCTCGCGCATCAGCGGCTCCTCGATCTCCTCGATGCGGATGCCGCAGATCACGCCGGTGATCTTCTCGCGCGCCGGGTTCATCCTTGGCGCCCTGGCGAAAAAGGTCTCGAAATCGGTCTTGTCGGCGATCCGCGCCTCGAGCGCCTTCTGGCTATAGCCGGTGAGCCAGCGGATGATCTCGTCGACCTCGGCCTTGGTGCGGCCCTTCTTCTCGGCCTTGGCGACATAGTGCGGATAGACCGAGCCGAAACTCGTCGTGTAGATTCGGTGCTTCTCCATGCCGCCTCCTGCGCTCGCCGTCGAAAGGTAGCAGGTTCGGCGCGTCCGGCCAGCCTCAGCCCTTCGGGCCGATCATGTCCTCGGGCCGGACCACGCGGTCGAACGTCTCCTCGTCGACGAAGCCGAGCGCGATCGCCTCTTCCTTCAGCGTGGTGCCGTTCTTGTGCGCGGTCTTCGCCACCTTGGTCGCGTTGTCGTAGCCGATGGTGGGGGCGAGCGCGGTCACCAGCATCAGGCTCTCCTTCATCAGCTTGTCGATCCGCGCGGTGTTGGCCTCGGTTCCCGCGACCATGTTGTCGGTGAAGGAGACGGCGGCATCGCCGAGAAGCTGCATGGATTGCAGAACGTTGTAGCTCATCATCGGGTTGTAGACGTTGAGCTCGAAATGGCCCTGGCTGCCGGCAAAGCCAACGGCCGCGTCGTTCCCCATCACATGCGCGCAGACCATGGTCAGCGCCTCGGCCTGGGTCGGGTTTACCTTGCCGGGCATGATCGAACTGCCGGGCTCGTTCTCGGGCAGGATCAGCTCGCCCAGGCCCGAGCGCGGGCCCGAACCGAGAAGCCGCAGGTCGTTCGCGATCTTGAAGAGCGAGGCGGCGACGGTCTTCAGCGCGCCCGAGAACATCACCATTGCATCGTGCGCGGCGAGCGCCTCGAACTTGTTCGGCGCGGTGACGAAGGGAAGGTCCGTGATCTCGGCGATCTTCGCCGCGACGCGGGTGTCCCAGCCGACCTTGGTGTTCAGACCGGTGCCGACGGCGGTGCCGCCCTGCGCCAGTTCGTAGATCGCCGGCAGGCACATCTTCACCCGCGCGATGCCCTGCGCCACCTGGTGCGCGTAGCCGCCGAACTCCTGGCCCAGCGTCAGCGGCGTCGCGTCCTGTGTGTGTGTGCGGCCGATCTTGATGATGTCCTTGAACTCGTCGGCCTTGGCGGTGAGCGCCTTGTGGAGGTGTTCCAGGCCGGGGATCAGCACGTCACGCGCGACCATGCCGATCGCGACATGCATCGCGGTCGGGAAAGTGTCGTTCGAGGATTGGCCCATGTTGCAGTGATCGTTCGGGTGGACCGGCTTCTTCGAGCCCATCTCGCCGCCCAGCATCTCGATGGCGCGATTGCTGATCACCTCGTTGGCGTTCATGTTCGACTGGGTGCCCGAGCCGGTCTGCCAGACGACCAGCGGGAAGTTGTCGTCGAACTTGCCGTCGATGACCTCCTGCGCCGCCGCGGCGATGGCCTTTCCCAGCTCAGGCGAGATGTCGCCCTGGTCGATGTTCACCAGCGCACAGGCCTTCTTGATGACGCCGAGCGCCCGGACGATGGCGACCGGCTGCCGCTCCCAGCCGATGCGGAAATTCTGGATCGACCGCTGCGTCTGCGCCCCCCAGTACTTGTCCGCCGGAACTTCGAGAGGTCCGAAGCTGTCGGTCTCGGTGCGGGTCTTGGTCATGGCGGGCTCCCTCGCAGATTTTGAGGGGGTTTTAGACACCGGCCGCGCCGTGCGCAATCGGGGCAGTCGGCCCGGCGCGGCTCCCGGTGTTCAGGAACATCTATCCTTGCCGAAACACGTACACCTGCGCAGGCGGCAGGTTCGCCCAGATCCGGCGGCTCTTCTCGTAGGTCAGCCCGTATTCGCGGCGCACCGCTTCCGAAAGAGGCGGCACCGGGCCGTAGGTGATCTGCACGAAGGGTGCGCCCGGCTTCATCACCGAAAGCGCCGCGCCGACGATGGCCGACTGGAGCCGGTCCGGCATCGGCAGGGTCGGCACGCCCGAGATCACGGCGTCAAGCGCGCGGGGCGCGGAGTTGACCATCTCCTGCGCCGGAAGGTTGTACACCCGCGTTCCGGGAAACCGTTCCTTCAGACGCGCGCAGAATGCCGCGTTGAGCTCGTAAAGCGACAGGCGGCTTGGCGCCAGGCCGCGCGCCAGGATTGCCTCGGTGATCGTGCCGGTGCCGGCGCCGATCTCGGCCACCGCCTGCATGTCCGGCGTGACGAGCCGCGCCATCTCGCGCGCCGCTGCACGTCCGGTGGGGGCGATGGCGCGCACCTCGGCGGGGCGGCGCAGCACCTGGCCGAGGAAAAGGGCGATGTCCGACATGGCGTGTCCTCCCGCTGATCGCGGGCAGGACTAGCGCCGTCCGGTGACAATGCGGCGACGGGAACGTGACAGAAGGGCTATTTCCGCCAGCTGTCGAGGCTGACGATCTCGGCGTCCTTGCCCTCGTCTTCGTCGTCTTCATCCTCGTCGGACTCGTCCTCGTCCGAGGCGTGGCTCTCGAACCTCAGGCCGAACTCGACCGACGGATCGACGAAGGTGCGGATCGCGTCGTACGGCACGTAGAGCGCCTCGGGCTTGTCGCCGAAGGACAGCGTCACGCCAAAGCCGCCCTCGTCGGTGAAGAGGTCGAAATATTCATGTTGCAGGACGATCGTCATTTCTTCGGGGTAGCGCTCGCGCAGGCTGGGCGGCACCTGGGCCTTCTCGCTCCGCGTGTCGAAGGTGATGAAGAAATGGTGCCCGCCGGGCAGACCGCCTTCGGCGACGTCACTGAGGACCTCATGAATGAGTCCGCGCAGCGCACGGTGCATCAGCGTGCCGTAGTCGATCGAGCTGGTCATAGGTGGCCTTCGAGTCCCTGCCGCCAGCATAGGGGATTCGTTGTCCAAGGAAAGGGCTCGCGCCGATGTCACGTGCTCGTGAGGTGGGCAAGCACGAACCCCGCCGCCGCCGAGAGCGCCAGAACCAGCGGCAGGCCGCGATGCGCGCCGAAGAGGAGAACCGCGGCAAGGGCGGCGACGAGGCAGGAGACCGGGTCGAGCGATGTCCAGTCCGGCGCCACGAGGCTGAGCGGTCCGGCCTCCCACCGGCCGACACGCGCGAAGAAGACATGCGCGGCGAACCAGAGCGTCAGGTTCAGGATCACGCCGGTCACCGCCGCGGTCACGCCCGAGAGCGCGGCGGCGAGGCGCGGCTTGCCGGCGATCCAGAGCGTCCAGGGCGCGCCTGCGAAGACGAAGAGGAACGAGGGCAGGAACGTCATCCAGAGCGTGACGCCGGCGCTGGCAAGGCCGACGAGAAGGCCGCCTTTGGCGAACCCCGCCTGGAAGCCGACGAACTCGGTCACCAGGATCAGCGGCCCCGGCGTGGTTTCGGCAAGGCCCAGCCCGTCGACCATCTGCTCCGGCGTCAGCCAGTGCTTGGTGTTGACCGCGGTGTCGGCCATCCAGGCCAGGACCGCGTAGGCGCCGCCGAAGGTGAAGAGCGCGAGTTGCGAGAAGAAGCTGGCGATCTCGGCAAGGAACCCGCCGGTCGCCACGAGGAGCCCGAGGGGTGCAAGCCAGAGCGCGGCCCAGACGGCCGCCGTGCGGACGGTGGCCGCGACCGATGCCGGCGGGGACGGCGCCGCCGGGGCAGGGGGCGCGAAGAGGGTGCCTGCCCCGGCGGCGAGGGCGATGATCAGCGGGAAGGGCAGGCCCAGGGCGAAGATGCCAAGGAAGGCGGCGCCGGCGATGATCCAGGCCAGGCGTGTCTTCAGCGCCCGCTTTGCCACCCGCAACAAGGCCTCGACGACGATCACCACCACGGCCGCCTGCACGCCCGTGAAGAGCGCCTGCACCACGGCTAGATCACCGACATGGGCGTAGGCGATCGAGAGCGCGAGCACAACCAGCGCACCGGGCAGGACGAAAAGCCCGCCCGCGATGATCCCGCCCAGCGTGCCCCGGACCCGCCAGCCGGTGTAGGTCGCAAGCTGCATCGCCTCGGGGCCCGGGAGCAGCATGCAGAACGAGAGCGCGGCGAGGAAGTCGCGCTCCTCGATCCAGCCGCGCTCCTCGACGAGGTCGCGGTGCAGAAGCGCGATCTGCGCCGCCGGCCCGCCGAACGAAAGGATGCCGATGCGGGCGAAGACCCGGGTGATCTCGCCCAGCCCGGGTGCAGCCGCGCTCATCTCGCGCTTCCCGGACGAGCGGCCGGGCCGGGCCAGTCGTGGCCTTCGCCTTGTCCGTCGCGCGCCCAGCGGTAGAGCGCGTCGTAAAGCGCCATCCCGGCCGCGAGCTGGGCAAGGTCGTCGCGGTACTGCCGCGAAAGTCCCACCGATAGGGCCAGAAGCCCGGCCGCCTCGGGCGCGAGGTCGTGCCGGTTGGTGTCGGCGCCGCGGATCACCCGCGCCAGCCGCGCGAGCGCCTCGGTTTCAAGCCCCCACTCGTCCAGCATCACGTCGAAGGTGCAAAGATCGTCCCGGTGGCTCCAGAGCGCGTCCTCGACGTCGAACGGGATGGCGCCGAACCGGTCGGCGACCAGCGCGACCTCGGCGTGCGGAACGTAAAGGAAGCGCGCGTCCGGATCGACGAAACGGCG
>JBNLCA010000492.1:0-3759 GCA_050303575.1 Paracoccaceae bacterium | reverse complement strand
AATGCTTGTGGGGGTGGGGGGAAAACCCCCCCCCACGGGGCGACGCCGAAGGCGGCGCAAGCCCTCAGTCGAGGTCCTTCAGCACCTCGGCAAGCGTGCCGACAAGCTGGTCGATATGGCTCTTCTCGATGATCAGCGGCGGCGACATGGCGATGATGTCGCCGGTCGTGCGTACCATGATCCCCTTCTCGAAGGCTTTCAGGAACGCCCCGAATGCCCGCTTCGTCGGGGCGCCCGCGATCGGCTCGAGCTCGACCGCGCCGATCAGGCCGAGGTTGCGGATGTCGATCACGTGCGGCAGCCCCTTCAGCGAATGGAGCGCCTCCTGCCAGTAGGGTGCGATCTCGTTGGCGCGCTCGAAGAGGCCCTCCTCCTTATAGGTCTCGAGCGTTGCGATCCCCGCCGCGCAGGCAAGCGGATGCGCCGAGTAGGTATAGCCGTGGAAGAGCTCGATTGCCTCTTCCGGCCCGGTCATGAAGGCGTCGTGGATCTCGGCCGAGACGAGGACCGCGCCCATCGGCGCGGCGCCCGAGGTGAGGCCCTTGGCCGTCGTCATGATGTCAGGCTGGATGCCGAACCATTGGGCGGCGAAGGGCGCGCCGAGCCGGCCGTAGCCGGTGATGACCTCGTCGAAAATGAGAAGGATGCCGTGCTTGCGCGTGATCTCGCGCAACCGTTCAAGATACCCTTTCGGCGGCAGGATCACGCCCGCCGAACCGGCCACCGGCTCGACGATGACGGCGGCGATCGTGTCGGCGCCGTGCAGCATGACCAGGCGCTCGAGTTCGTCCGCCAGGTGCGCACCATGCTCGGGCAGACCCTTCGAATAGCGGTTCTCCTCGGGCAGGTAGGTGTGCGGCAGGTGATCGACGCCGTTCAGCATGGTGCCGAAGAAACGCCGGTTGTTGACCAGCCCCCCGACCGAGATGCCGCCGAAGCCGACGCCGTGATAGCCCTTCTCGCGGCCGATGAGGCGGGTGCGCGTGCCCTGCCCCCGCGCGCGGTGATAGGCGATGGCGATCTTCAGCGCCGTGTCGACCGACTCGGACCCCGAGTTGGTGAAGAAGACGTTCGCCATGCCATCGGGCGCGATCTCGATGATCCGGTTGGCCAGCTCGAACGCCGCCGGGTGGCCCATCTGGAAGGCGGGCGCATAGTCGAGATCGGCGGCCGCAGCCTGGATCGCCTCGACGATCTTCGGCCGGCAGTGGCCGGCGTTGCAGCACCACAGGCCGGCCGTGCCGTCCAGAACCTGGCGGCCGTCGGCGGTGGTGTAATGCATGTCCTTGGCCGAGACGAGCATCCGCGGCGCCTTCTTGAATTGCCGGTTCGCGGTGAACGGCATCCAGAAGGCGTCGAGATCGTTCGGAACGGCTTTGCGGTCGAGCGCCATCTTGGTCCTCGTCAGGAAAGCCCCGGCGCGGCGGCCGGGGGCGTTTGTCCGTCGTAACGGAGTGTGATTGGCGGCACGCTAGGCGCGGCCCGAAGGGCAGTCAAGGATTGTGCCCGGTGCTTTTCGCCCATAGCCTCGACGGCGCCGGCGCCGCCGTCCCGGCCGTTAGCGCGAACACATCGTCCGAGGATCCACATGGTGGCGCGAAAGCCCCGCACCCGCATCCAGCGCGAGAACCGCGAGGTGATCCTCGAGGCGGCGCTCGAGGTCTTCTCGACGCATGGCTATCGCGGCGCGACGCTCGATCAGATCGCGGCGGAGGCAGGGCTCTCGAAGCCGAACCTGCTCTATTACTTCCCCTCGAAGGAGGCGATGCATTCGGCGCTCCTGTCGGGCCTTCTCGACACCTGGCTCGCGCCCCTGCGCGACCTCGACCCCGAGGGCGATCCGCGCCGGGAGATACTGACCTATGTCCGCCGCAAGCTCGAGATGAGCCGCGAGATGCCGCGCGAAAGCCGGCTCTTTGCCAACGACATCCTGCAGGGCGCGCCGCGACTTGGGCCGATGCTGCCGACCGGACTGAAGGACCTCGTTGACGAGAAGGCGGCGGTCCTGTCGCGCTGGATGGACGAGGGCCGGATCGCGCGGGTCCATCCGGTCCACCTGATCTTCTCGATCTGGGCGCTGACCCAGCATTACGCCGACTTCGACGTGCAGGTCCGCGCCGTTCTCGGCGACGGAGACCCCTATCCCGAGGCCGGCCGGTTCATCGACATGATCTTCGAAAAATTGCTGGCACCCTGAAGAAGTTAACCTGTGGGTAATGGCGCTTCCGTAGGCTGACGAATCGGTGGGGGCTCCGGAGTGGAGCCATTGGAATGATGACGCTGCAGACAATGACTGTCGCCGCGCCGGTGGCCTATCCTCAGGTGCGGGCCGCCGAGCCGGTGGAAACCGTCACGGCGGTGAAGCCGCCCGAGGGGGCAGACCGCACGCGCAACGATGTCGCACAGGATGCCGGCAAGCGGCCCGACCGCGAGGCGCCGCGCGCCCGCGATCCGGCCGCCGACCCGGCCGAGCCGAAAGGCCCGCCGCCCGCGTTCGCCGCCAACGTGCTCGAGGCCGAGCGCGCCCGCTTTCGCGAGGGCGAACTGACCGATGCCGAGGTGACGGCCGCACGGCGCGAAAACCGCGAGGCGGCCGAGGAGAAGGCGGCCGAGGCAAAGGACGACCGTGCCGACGCGCGCGAGGCGCCGCAACCGACACGTTCAGCCTACGGCGACGTCCGCGAGGATGCGCCGCGGCGCCTGGACGTGTCGCGCTGACGATCAAATGACCGGGCAGCCAGCCCCGGACGCACGGACATGCCATCTTCGGATGGGCTCAGGCTGGGTGTGCGGCCGTATGCCGGATCACTTCGTCGATGATCCGGGGAAGAGCCCTTGTCGGAAGCTCGTGCCCGACGCGCGGCAAAGCCACGAGGTGCGCGCCCACGATCCCGTCCGCGAGCGCCCGGCCGTTCGGAAGCGGCAGGACCGGATCCTCCTCGCCGTGTACCACCAGCGTCGGAACACCAATCTTCCTGAATGCGCCGGTCCAGTCCTCGCGCACGACAAGGCCTGCGTGATTGAACATGCTCGCCAGCGAGTCCGTCCGTGACATGACCTGGCGAATGCGTTCACGCGCCTGGTCTTCGGGGAAGCCGGCCCCCGTTCCCGCGCAAAGCCGTTCTATACCGACGAGGAAATTTTCGACGGCAACCTCGTCCGTCCAGTCGAGGTCGGACATGCCGCCAAAATGCGCGAGAAATCCTTCATCGATGGACGGAAGCGGCTCGCCGTCCCAGCCCAGCGGCTCCGACGCGATGAGGGTGAGCGACAGGACACGTTCCGGCGCCGTCAGCGAGATCATCTGCGCGAGGTAACCGCCCAGCGACATGCCGACGAGATGCACCCTTTCCAATCCGTATCCGTCCATGACCGAAACCAGGTCGCCCGCCATGTCCTCGACAAAGTATGTCGCTTCGCCCGGCGCCACCGTGGTGGACTCGCCGGTGTCGCGATGGTCGAACCTGATGACAAAGCGCGACCGATCCGAGAGGCCGGTGCAAAGTGCATCCGGCCAGCCCAGCATCGAAGCAGTCGCACCCATCAGCAGAAGGACGGGCGTGTCATCACGATCGCCAAAAGCTTCGGTGGAGATGCTGACGCCGTCTGACTGAACGATCTTCGTCGTCGACACCATTCGTCCCGCGCTCGCCTCAAGCCATCAGAGCGCGCGACCCTGTGGCAAATGGGCAGGCAAGGCAAGCCGAAGGATTCTCATCTCTACTCCGCCGCGGTCTTCGCCATCGGGTTGTTCGGATG
>JBNLCA010000491.1:0-3873 GCA_050303575.1 Paracoccaceae bacterium | reverse complement strand
GCCGCCGCTCGCATCCATCATCGGCGCCAGCGTTTCGGCCAGCTTCGACTCGAGATCGGCCTCGAGGTTCGGATAGAACTGGAGCGCGTTGGCATCGGCCGAAGCGAACTCGATGGTCACGTCGATATCGGCGACCTTGGGGTCGGCCGCATGGGCCGCGGTGAACGAGGCCGCGGCAAGGGCGCTGCCCATCAGAAGGCTCTTGAGGGTCTTCATGACTTTCTCCTTTTTCTGCGGCCATGCGGGGGTTGTGCGCGTTGCGCGCACTCGCCCAGCCAGCCGTCGGGGAGAAAACGCCGAACGGCCGTAACGGTTCCTCGCCTGCCGTAACGGCGGTGTGAGGCCTCAGCGATAGAGCAGGGATTTGCCGTCGGCGAAGACGTGGATCTTCGACGGGTCGGCGGCCAGCTTCACCTCCTGCCCGCGCATCCCGTGATGGATGCCGGGAAGCTTGGCGATGACCGCCGGCCGGCCCTCCTGCGGCTCGAAATAGAGAAGCGTCACCTCGCCCAGCTTCTCGGTGATCTGCACCTTGCCGGTGAAGCAGCAGTCACCGTCGTGACCCGGTTTGAAATCTTCGGGCCGGATACCGATGTTGACCTTGCGCCCCTTGTCCGAACCTTCGGTCGGCACCGTCGAGTGCGCCTTCACGCCGTTGCCCAGCGTGATCTCGGTGCGCTCGCCGGTCGCGGTGATCTCGCCCGGGATCAGGTTCATCGCCGGGCTGCCGATGAACTGCGCCACGAACTCGTTCTCGGGCTTTTCGTAAAGCTCCAGCGGCGTGCCGACCTGGCTGATGCCGCCGCCGGCTAGCACGACGATCCGGCTCGCCAGCGTCATCGCCTCGACCTGATCGTGGGTGACGTAGATCATCGTCCGGTCCGGCATCGCCTCCTTCAGCTGGGCAATCTCGATCCGGGTGGCGACCCGCAGTGCAGCGTCGAGGTTCGAGAGCGGCTCGTCGAAGAGATAGACCTTCGGATCGCGCACGATCGCCCGGCCGATGGCGACGCGCTGGCGCTGGCCGCCCGAAAGCGCCTTGGGCAGCCGGTCGAGATAGGGTTCGAGCTGCAGGATCTTCGCCGCGTTGGCGATGGCGGCGTCGATCTCGGCATGGCTCTTGTGCGCGATCTTCATCGCGAAGGACATGTTGTCGCGCACCGTCATGTGCGGGTAGAGCGCGTAGCTCTGGAACACCATGGCGATTCCGCGCTGCGCCGGCGGTACGTCGTTCACGCGGATGCCGTCGATGAAGAGATCGCCCCCCGTGATGCGCTCGAGCCCCGCGATCATGCGCAGAAGCGTCGACTTCCCGCAGCCAGACGGCCCGACGAAGACGATCAGCTCGCCCGCCTTGATGTCGAGATTGATGTTCGACAGAACCTTGACCTCGCCATACGCCTTGGCGACGTCGACCAGTTTCAGGTCGGCCATGTCTCCTCCCTTTCGCCCGGATTTGCCCGGGTCATCTGTCCGTTCGGTCGGCTCTCCCTAGCCTTCCGACACCGCGAAATAGGCCTGCCACGGCGGCAGCGTCACACCCTTGTCGTTGACCACGGCCTGGAACGGCGCGGCCATGTCCTGCCGCCAGTCGCCCTCGGGAACGGTGACCGGGTTGGCCAGGGCCGACATGTTGAAGGCAGCGAAGATGCGGTGGCCGTCATGCTCGCGGATGAGCGACAGGTAGTCGTCTCGCGCCTCCACGATCTGAAGCGTGCCCTTGGCGAAGGCCGGCTGCGCCTTCCGGAAGGCGACCATCGCCCGGTAGAAGGCGAGCGTCGAATCCTCGTGCCGCTCCTGCCGGGCAACGGCGTGGCTCAGATGCTCGACCGCGACCGGCAGCCAGGGCGGCCCGTCGGTGAAGCCGCCGTTGTGATTGTCCTGCACCCAGGGCATCGGGGTCCGGCACCCGTCGCGGCCGCGGAACTTCGGCCAGAAGCGGATGCCGTAGGGATCGCGCAGATCCTCGAAGGCGACATATGCCTCGGTCAGACCCAGCTCTTCGCCCTGGTAGAGGCAGACCGAGCCCCTCAGCGACAGAAGAAGCGCCGCGTGGAGCCTGAGCGCCGGCTCCGACAGGTTCCAGCGGGACGCGTGCCGAACGACATCGTGGTTCGAGAAAGCCCAGCAGGCCCAGCCCTCGGGACCGACCTCGTCGTAATGGCGGACCACGTCGGCCACACGGGTTCCGGTCAGCGGCGTCGCCGACAGGAAGTCAAAGCCGTAACACATGTGCATCTTGTCGCCGCCCGACGTATATTCGGCCTGGATCTCGACGCCGCGCTGGCCGTCCCCGACCTCGCCCACCGCCGCGACGGCGGGATATTCGTCCATCACAGCGCGCAGGCGCCTCAGGAAGTCGAGGTTCTCGGGCTGGTTCTTGTCGTAAAGGTGATCCTGCCAGTTGTAGGGGTTCACCTCGGGCGCGATCTTGGCGTTGCGCGCCTCCGCCGGAAGCGGCGGGTTGTCGCGCAGATCGCGGTCGTGAAAGTAGAAGTTGATCGTGTCGAGCCGGAAGCCGTCGACACCGCGATCCAGCCAGAAGCGCGCAATCGACAGAAGCTCGTCCTGGACATCCGGGTTATGCAGGTTCAGGTCCGGCTGCTCGGTCAGGAAGTTGTGCAGGTAGTACTGCATCCGCTCGCCGTCCCACTGCCAGGCCGAGCCGCCGAAGATCGACAGCCAGTTGTTCGGCGGCGTGCCGTCCGGCTTGGCGTCCGACCAGCAGTACCAGTCCGACTTGGGGTTCTCGCGGCTGGTGCGGCTTTCGCGGAACCAGGGATGCTGATCGGACGTGTGGCTGAGGACGAGGTCGATCATGACCCTGAGACCCAGCTCGTGCGCCCGGTGGACGAGCGCATCGAAGTCACCCAGCGAGCCGAACATCGGATCGACGTCCCGGTAGTCCGAAACGTCATAGCCGAAGTCCGCCATGGGCGACCGGAAGAACGGCGAGATCCAGATCGCATCGACGCCGAGCGAGGCGACATGCGGCAGCCGATGGATGATGCCGGCCAGATCGCCGATGCCGTCGTGGTTCGAATCCTGGAACGACCGCGGATAGATCTGGTAGATCACCGCGCCCCGCCACCAGTCACGGTCTGGGGTCAGCACGGCGTGGGCCGGCGTTTCACTCATCGGTAGCACTTGGTTCATTTTCCTTACTTCACCGAGCCCGCGAGGAGCCCGCGCACGAGATACCTTTGCATCAGGAAAAAGACGAGGAGCGGAACCGCAATCGATACGAAGGCCGCCGTCGCGAGAATCTCCCAGTTACCGCCGCGCGTGCCCAGAAGTTCAACGATCTGGTTGGTCATGACCGTTGTTTCACCGGTCGCGTCGATCAGGAACACCTTGGCGACGAGAAGATCGTTCCAGGTCCAGAGGAACTGGAAGATCGCGAACGAGGCGAGCGCCGGGAACGAAAGCGGCAGGATGATCCGCGTGAAGATCTGGAAATCGGTCGCGCCGTCGACCTTGGCATTCTCGATGATGTCGCGCGGCAGGCCCGCCATGTAGTTCCTGAGCAGGTACACAGCGAGTGGCAGGCCGAACCCTGTATGCGCCATCCAGACGCCGAGGAAGCCCTTTCCGATGCCGATCCCCTGATGGAACTTCAAAAGCGGGATGAGCGCGAGTTGCAACGGAACGACCAGAAGGCCGACCACCGCTGCAATCAGGAGCGCGCGACCCGGGAACTCCATCCACGCCAGCGCATAGGCGGCGAAGGCCGCGATCACGATCGGGATGATCGTCGCCGGGATCGTCACCGTCAGCGTCCCGATGAAGGCGCGGCTCATGCCGTCGACATTCTTCGGATCGAAGAGGATGTTGCGGTAGTTCTGGACCGTGAATTCCGGCGGCGTCGTCGCC
>JBNLCA010000490.1:0-3802 GCA_050303575.1 Paracoccaceae bacterium | reverse complement strand
TCCGCTCTCGGGCACCAGCGCCGCGACCCGCAGCGCGTCCCAGTCGGTGACGGGCGGGCCGCCCTCGGTGCCGTAGGCCCGCCAGCCGAGCGTCGGGTGCCGCGGATCGGCAAGGGCGCTCTCTGGCGCGGGTCCGATGCCGCGGGCAACCGTGAGGTCGGTCGCCCGGATCGCCACCTTCGCGCGCAGCCGGTACATGGTCAGCCGTTTCAGAAGAGCCTCGGCCAGCGGTGTGGCCACGTCGATCAGGATCGCGTCGCCCCGCTCGGACAGGAAGAAATCGGCCAGGTACTTGCCTTGCGGCGTCAGGAGCGCGGCATAGACGAGGCCGGAGCGAACCTTGCCGACGTCGTTGGTGACGAGGCCCTGGAGGAAGTCAAACCGATCCTCGCCGGTCACTTCCAGCACCGTTCGTCCGTCTGCGCGCTCGCCCGTCATCCCCCGGATATAGGCCGGGCGGCCCGCACCCTCAATCCTCGCCGAACTGGAGGCGGCAAAGCTCGGCATAGAGCCCGTCGCGTCTGATCAGCTCGTCATGCGTGCCCTGGTCGACGACGACGCCCCGGTCCATCACCACGATCTTGTCGGCCCGACGGATGGTCGACAGGCGGTGCGCAATGACCAGCGTCGTCCGCCCCTCCGAGAGGCGCTCCAGCGCTTGCTGCACGACCGCTTCGGCCTCGGCATCGAGCGAGGAGGTCGCCTCGTCCAGAAGCAGGATCGGCGTGTCGCGAAGAAGTGCCCTTGCGATGGCAACCCGCTGGCGCTGGCCGCCCGAGAGGTTCGAGCCGCGCGGACCGGCCGGGCTTTCCAGCCCGTTGCCCAGCGTCGGCAGGAAGTCGGCCACATGCGCGGCCTTCAGGACCTCGGCCAGCCGCTCGTCGGAGGGGGCGGGGCCGCCCAGCAGGATATTCTCGCGCACCGTCTCGTCGAACAGCATCGCGTCCTGGGTGACGACCGAGAAGAGGGCGCGCAACTCTCCGAGGTCCATCTGGCGGATATCCTCGCCACCCACCGTCACCCGGCCGCCCTGCGGATCGACCAGGCGGGTCAGGACGTTGAAAAGCGTGCTCTTGCCGGCGCCCGACTTGCCGACCAGAGCGGTTGTCTTGCCGGCCTCGGCGGTGAAGCTGACGCCTTTCAGGACCGGCATGTCGCCGAAGGCCAGCGCCACATCCTCGACCTTCACGGTCACGTCCGAGGGCGCCGGGCGCGGCGCGGGCGGCGAGATGATCGACGGCTCGGTGTCGAAGACGCGGTAAAGCCGCTCGAGGCTCGCCGCCGTCGCGGTCCAGAGGCCGGTGATCCCGCCCAGGCGGCGGAGCGGCTGGAAGGCCAGCGCCATCGCGGTGAAGAACGACATGAACTCGCCCACCGTCTTGGTCCCGGCGATGATCTCGCGGCCGCCGACGAGGAGGACGAGGAAGAATCCGAGCCCGGTGATCACGTCGACCAGCGCCGGGATTGCCGAGCGCGACGCCTCGATCTTCACCGCGGCGGCGACGATGACGTCGACGATCCGCTCGAACCGGGACATCTGGTAGGATTCCATCGCGTTGAGCTTGATCGGCACGATGCCGTGGAACACCTCGTTCAGCCGGGTCGAGCGCAGGCCCGAGACCTCGCGCGCATGATGGGTCTTCTTGCGGATGTAGCGCTGGGCGATGATCGCGGGCGCGATGAGGAGGGGCGTGCCGATGACGGCGAGCAGCGCCCACCACGGATCGATCAGGATCGCCACGGCGGCGAGCGAGATCAGCGAGACGACATCGCGCCCGATCCCCATGATGATCATGCCCCAGGCGCCCTGGATCGCGCCGGTGTCGCCCTGGAGACGGTCCATCAGCGCGCCGGGCGGGTTGGCCTGGAAATAGGCGGCGTCGAGGCGCAGCATGTGGCGCAGAAGGTCGACCTGCATCTGCATGGTCGAGCGCTGGGCCACCCGCGTCAGCAGAGTGCGCTGGCCGACCGAGGTGATGGCCCGGATCAGGAAAAGGCCGAAGATGCCGCCGCCGACCCACCAGATCGCCTGTTCCTCGCCGGCAACGAAGATCTTGTCGAACAGGGGCTCGAGCATCCACGAGAGCACCCCCAGCGTGCCGCCCTCGATCGCCATCAGAAGGACGGCGATCGCGACGATTCCCTTGTGGTGGCGCAGGTAGTCACGCCAGAGCCGGGCGAAAAGCCGGCCGGAAGTGTAGCGCGGATCGGGGGCGGGTTGGGTCAATGCGGGCCTTTTCAGGGTCGCGCGGAGCTTGGGCCAGCGGCATAGCTTGCGGGCGGGCGCAAGGCAAGGCGGCGACGTTGACGTTCCCGCGGGCGCGGCCTACGCATTTGCCAGAACACGAGGCTCCCATGACTTTGTCCCACGGCCGGCACACGCTGGCGATTCCCGGCCCCTCGGTGATGCCCGACCGGGTCCTGAATGCGATGCACCGGGCTGCGCCGAACATCTATGAGGGCGAGTTGCATGACCTGACCGCCTCGCTGATCCCCGATTTGAAGGAGGTTGCGCGCACCCGTCACCAGGTGGCGATCTACATCGGCAACGGCCACGCGATCTGGGAAGCCTCGCTCGCCAACGTGCTGTCGCGCGGCGAGAAGGTGCTGGTGCCAGCGACCGGCCGCTTCGGTCCCGGCTGGGGGCTCATGGCCGAGGGGCTGGGGGCCGAGGTCGAGACCATCGACTTCGGCAAGCGCGCACCCTTCGACGTCGCGCGGATCGAGGAGCGCCTGGTGGCCGACACCGGCCACGAGATCAAGGCAATCCTTGCCGTCCATACCGACACCTCGACCTCGATCCGGAACGACATCGCCGGCCTTCGCGCGGCGCTCGACCGGGCCGGGCATCCCGCGCTCCTGATGGCGGACTGCATCGCCTCGCTCGGCTGCGACCGGTTCGAGATGGATGCCTGGGGCGCCGACGTGATGGTCGCGGCCAGCCAGAAGGGACTGATGACACCGCCCGGCATCGGCTTCGTCTGGTTCAACGACCGGGCCGACGCCGCGCGCGACCGGGCGAACTGCGTCTCGGCCTACTGGGACTGGCGGCCGCGCGCCAACGCCGAGGAATACTACCAGTATTTCGCTGGCACCGCGCCGACCCACCACCTTTACGGATTGCGCGAGGCGCTGACCATGCTCCTGCGCGAGGAGGGGATCGAGGCCGCCTGGACCCGCCACGAAACACTCGCCCGTGCGCTTTGGGCGGCGGCCGGAGCCTGGGCCGAGGGCGGGCCGCTCGAGCTCAACGTCGCCGAGCCGGCGCATCGCAGCCACGCGGTCACCTCGTTCCGCACCGGCTCGCCGCACGGCACGGCCTTGCGCGACTGGCTTACCGAGAAGGCCGGCGTCACACTGGGCATTGGGCTTGGCATGGCTCCGCCGGGCGATCCGGCCTGGCACGGCTTCTTCCGTATCGGCCATATGGGTCACGTCAACGCCCACATGATAATGGGCACGCTCGGCGCCATCGAGGCCGGTCTTACTGCGCTTCAGATTCCGCACGGCAAGGGCGCGCTCGACGCGGCGGCGGGGGTGCTTGCCGAAGCGTGACGTTCGGGGCAGGGACAGGCGTTTCGTCGAAAGAATCCGGCGCCGTCACACCTCGCGGAAGTCAGGACCATCGAAGGTGCGCCTGGGGCTGCCTCGCTCAAGCCGGTGGTGGAGCCGTCGCGTGAGTGCCTTCGTCGCCTCGGTACGTTCGGCAAGGTCCGTCGCCACCAGTCGCGCCAGCCGGTCAAGCGCCAGCTTGCGGTTCTGGTGCTGCGAGCGGCCGTCGCGCACCGCCACCGTGTAGACC
>JBNLCA010000489.1:0-10646 GCA_050303575.1 Paracoccaceae bacterium | reverse complement strand
GAGGGCTTCTTCGTCCAGGTCAACTCGGTCGAGGAAAGCCCCGAGGGGCAGATCGAATGCACCATCGGCGTGGCGCTGGCCCAGCCGTCCGAGTTCATCGAGTTCCGTCTCGGCCGCGACGGCGGCGTCATCGAACGCGCGGAGGCCGCCTGATGGTCGACTTCCCGCTCTTCCAGCCGGTCCTCAAGGTCAACTTCATGGTGACCATGTGGGACACGCCGGACTCGAACGGCGGCGGTGTCGGCGGCGTGCTCAGCAGTATCGGCTCGGGCGTGCTCTCCGCCGCGACCCAGTTCGTCGCCGGCGGTTTCAAGTCGATCGAGGGGCTTGAGGCGACGAACACCGTCACCCCGTACCTTCAGGGCGGCCAGAACGACACCGAGCTGAAGTTCTTCGAGCGCGCAACCTACTCCAAGATCGTGATGAAGCGCGGCGTCACCTTCAACACCGATCTCTGGGACTGGCACAACCAGGTGATCACCGGCAAGCGCAAGGTGCGCAAGAGCGGCACCATCATCCTGATGGACACCCGCAAGCTCTTCGAGATCCCGGGCGTCGGCGGCACCGTGCCGGGCATGTTCTTTCCGGTCGCGGGCTGGACCTTTCACAACGCGCTGCCCGCAAAGCTTTCCGGCCCGGCGCTCGACGCTGCCGACGGTCGCGGATCCGGCGCCGTCGCCATCGAGACGGCCGAGCTCCACGCCGAGAAGATCGAGCGGCTGTCGCTCGCCCTGATCCCCGGCGTGGCCGATCTCAACTCGGTCCTCTCCGGTCTCGTCGGTCTTGCCGGCGGCGCAGCCCTGGCCGTCGGCGGTGCCGCCGCGGCCGGACAGTTCTAGGGGGACGCGATGGGACTCACCCCTGCCAAGCTGATCAACGCCTCGGTGAAGGGCGACCAGGGCGTCCCGGTCATGTTCAACCCGACCGAGCTGACGGTCACGACGAACATGCTCTACCCCGAGATCTCGGTCCCCGGCCTCGCCACGCCGCTTCTGCAGTTCGTGCGCGGCGAATCGAAGACGCTCGAAACCGAGCTCTTCCTCGACCGCTCGACCTCGGGCGAGTCGCTGAAGGACGACCTCGACAAGCTGCGCAAGTACGTCGCCATCGACAGCGATCTGCACGCGCCGCCGGTCTGCACCTTCGCCTGGGGGGACACGACGTTCACCGGCGTCATGGTCGAGTTCAAGGAGAAGTTCGGGATCTTCGATCCCGAGGGCAAGATCATGCGCGCCCGTGTCACGATCAAGCTCAAGGCCTATGAGGACGCGAACGCTCAGTACAAGCGCATCAACAAGCAGTCGCCCGACCGGACCAAGACGCGGGTGACGCGGCAGGGCGACCGCTACGACCTGCTGGCGGCCGAGGAATACGGCGACGCCTCGCTCTGGCCGATCCTCGCAACTGCCAACGGCGACGAGCGGCCGCGCCTGCTCGCCCCCGGCACCACGATCCAGATACCGGCGCTCTAGGAGGAAACGATGGCCCAGACCCAGGTCGACAACATGGTCACCGAAATCACCTTCGAGCCGATGGTGATCACCGCGACACCGCCCGGCCAGCACGGCGGCGCCGACGACATCGCGCGCCTGCGCGAGATCCTGAGGCCGCTGATCTCGGACCTGCTGGTCGAGGAATACGACACGGTCCGCCGCATGATGGGACGCTGAGCATGGATGGCGACTTCGTCACGGCCCTCGACGGCAAGCAGCCCGGAACGGCGCTGCACGCGCCGCAGGTGCGCATCGTCACCGACAAGGGCGAGCCGCTGTCGGTCGACGGCAATCCCGTGTCGCCCGACATCGTCAGCGCCGTTGTGACGTTGCCGACTTCCGGCACGGCGGTGGTCGACATCGTCCTGAACAACCAGCGCAACGACAAGGCCAACCCGAACCGCCCGGTCGCACCGTCCTGGCGCTACAACGCGCTCAGGGACGTGTCCTTCGGCAAGGTCTTCCGCATCGACTATCGCTACGGTCAGGAGCCCTGGACGCCGATGATCCTGGCGCGGATCACCGGGGTCGATTTCAACTTTCCCTCGGCCGCCGGGGCGCAAGTCACGCTGAAGGGCGAGGACTTCTCGAGCCTGCTGAAGGTCAAGGCGCCGACGCCAAAGGACGACAGCACGACCGACAGCGGCAAGTACGAGGACAAGCACGAGGACGAGATCGTCAAGGCCGAGCTCGGGGCCGCCGCGCCCGACCTGAAGATGAAGATGCCGGACGCGAGCACGCGCTTCTCGCAGCCGATCCTGATCACCCGGCCGGCGGACAAGACCCGCCTGCAGTTCATCACGGAACTGGCCGAGCGGATGGACTTCGAGATGTTCGTCGCCTTCGACGACGACGGTCCGATCAAGCAAACCGGCGCGGCCGAACGGCCGGTATCGTTCCACTTCGAACCGTCGCGCTCGGACACGCTGGGCAAGATCGTCAAGCTGGTATGGGGCCGGGACATCATCGACTTCAAGCCGGCCTTCAGCGTCTGGGACATCCCGACCGAGGCGACCGCGCTGGGCACCAAGCCGCGCGAGCGTGGCGAGATCAACAAGCCGGTCTCGTACGCGACCAAGAAGTCGGACCTTCTGAAGGACCTGCACACCGCGCCGGGCGGCAAGGCGCCGGTCGACGCGGTCAAGGCCCGCAACGAGTATTTCAACGCGCGCCCCGAGGTGAACCCGCTGACCGTCAAGGTCGAGAAGCTGGACGAGGAGCGTGCCGAGCGCGCCGCCATCGCGGCGATGCGCAAGGGTCTGCGGTCGTTTCTCACGGCCGACATCACGACCCTCGGCCTGACCACGATCAGGCCCGGAATCCATGTCGAACTCCAGAAGCTCTACGCGCCGTTCGACGGCATCTGGTACGTCACCCAGACCGTCCACACGCTGAACGCCTCGGGCTACGTCACCAAGACTTCGCTCCGCCGGCCGGGGATGCTCAACCCGGCCGACTATCCGGGAGGCGCGGCATGAGACATTCCGTCTTCGCCTCGATCCACGAACACGCCTCGATGCGCACCGGCGAGATCCGCGGCATTCGCCTCGCCGAGGTCGAGGACATCACCGACAAGGGCTACATCCTCAAGTGGCTCAGCGGCAATGTCCGTTCGAAAAGCGCTCCGGCCCGCGCCGCCAGCTTCATGGCCGGCAACGAACGCGGTGCCTACTTCCCGTTCGAGAAGGGCGACGAGGTGGTCGTCGGCTTCGTCGACAACGACGAGGATTACCCGATCATCCTGGGCGCGCTCTGGTCCGGGCAGGACCCGCCGCCGCCCGATGCCGACACCTCGGCCTCGAACAACACCCGCACCATCGTCTCGCGCGGCGGTCACGAGCTGACCTTCGACGACACCGACAAGGCGGGCAAGGTGCTTCTGAAGTCGAAAGGCGGGATGCAGATCCTGATGGATGACAGCGCCAAGAGCCTGACCATCAAGTTCGACGACTCGAACAGCATCGTCATCGACGCGTCCGGCGTGACAGTGACCGGCGCGGTCATCAACCTCAACTGACGGGAGCGGAACATGATCCTTCAGACCGAGATGACGCCCCCGCCGATGTTCCTTCGCGGCGTCCGCGCGCCGGTCGGCCAGACCGTCGCCTACGTGCCGGGCGATCCGGCCGACCCTGCGGACGATGCGACTACCTTCGAGGAGGTCGGCACCATCGTCGTGCGCTCCAAGGTGTCTTTCGCTGGCGCCGTGCTGACGCCAGGTGACGTCGCGACCGAGGATGTGCCGCTGGACGGCGCACCGGTGAGCGGGCCGTTTCTCTACGAGTCGGACATCCCGATCTGGAAGCCCGCGCCCGACGTCGTCGTCATCGACCAGATCACCGCCATCGACGCAGTGGTCAACCACCCGCTGGTCGCGCCACTGCCGGCGCCGCCCTACGACGACGGTCTTGCCGCCAGGATCGCGACAGCGCTGACGACAGCGCCCTTCGGCGCGGTCGAGGTCGACCGCGGGGCCGGCTTCGGTCCGGCCATCGCTCTGAACTTCGGCTGGCTCACGCGCACCGAGAACCCGCGCAAGGTGCTCGCCGGGTTCGAGCTTCCCAACGATCCCTGGCGGCTGAGCAAGTTCAAGGCCGACCAGTTCAAGCTGCCCGAGGGCTACGACAACGCCTTCCTCAACGGTCGCGCACTTGCCGGACAGGCTGCCTTCGCGCCCGGCGACAAGCTGCGCTTCACCGACACGACCGGCGCAGTGAATGTCGTAACCACGCTCACCATCCCGGTCGCGCCAACCCTGACCGTCACCGAGGACGACGCGCCGCTCGACCCGCCGCTGAATCTCGTACCGCTCGTCGATACCGTCGTCATGGACCGCGGCGCGGGAACCTTTCTCATCCTCTGGCGCGCGACCTTCCCGTGGGACGCGCGCTACGAAACCGCAACGCTGGAGGTCGCCTGACATGGGCAAGCCGATCACCACCACCTCGGGCGGCATCTGCTTCGCCTTTCCGAACGTCTGCCTCACCCAGGTCGGGCCGGCGACCGTTCCGATCCCCTATCCGTCCATCGGCCAGCTCAGCTCGGCCGGCGGCTCGTCGAAAGTGAAGGCGGGTGGAAACAACGTTGTGCGCAAGGCCGACACGATCGCTTCGACGACGGGCGATTCCGCCGGGCAGTCCGGCGTCACCTCAGGTACGGTCGGCGGCAAGGTCGAGTTCGCCTCCTTCTCGTCCTCGGTCAAGGCCGAGGGGTCCGAGGTCGTGCGCATGTTCGACCAGACCAAGCAGAACAACGGGAACGCGGTCGGCGTCGTGCTCGGCGGCTTTCCCAAGGTCCTGGTGGGAGGCTGAAGATGGCGCTGGCTGACCCCCGGCTCATCGGACCGCGCCCCCATCTGGGCGTCGGCTGGGCATTCCCCGTCCGCCCAGCCGGCGGCCGTCTTTCCTACGCCCGCTACGAGGAAGATGTCGAGCAGGCGATCATCATCATCCTGCGGACCAACCCGGGCGAGCGCGTCATGCTTCCCGGCTTCGGCGCCGGCCTGCGCCGCTTCCTCTTCGCGCCGAACAGCGCCGTCACCCACCGCCGTGTCGAAGAGGCGGTGACCACCGCGCTGATCGACCAGGAGCCGCGCATCACAGTCGAGCGCGTCGCCGCGACGGCCGCCGAGGACGAGCCCAACCTGATGCGGATCGAGATCGACTATGTCGTCCGCCGCTCGAACACCTTCTTCAACCTCGTCTATCCCTTCTACCTGAATGAGGCGGACTGACCCATGCCGCTGACCCCTCCCACCGTTGACGACCTGACCTTCGCCACCGTCGAGCCGATGCTGCGCGAACGCATCCCGCTCGTCGCGCCGGAATGGACCGACCACAATCCATCGGACCCCGGCATCGCGATGATCCAGCTCTTCGCGCATCTTTCGGAACAGCTGGGCTATCGGCTGAACCGGGTCCCCGAAAAGACCTACATCGAGTTCCTGAAGCTCGTCGGCGTGACGCTGGCTCCGGCCCGCGCCGCCGAGACGCGCATCGCCTTCACGCTGGCCAAGCCGGGCGAGGCGCAGGGTGTCCTCGTCCCTGCCGGCAGTCGGATCAACGGCAAGGGCCCGGGCGGCGCCGCGCCGGTCTTCGAGACCGACCGCGACCTTGACGTCCTGCCCGCGCAACTTGCCGCCCTCGTGACGACGCGGGGCGAGCTTCTCGACATAAACGGTCCGAGCGACGCCGGCCCCACGGCCGAGAACGGCGATCCCGTGACGTACGTCGACGAGCGTTTTTCGCTCGCCTGGGACGGCAAGAAACCCAAGCTCAAGGACCTACCCCAACAACCGGTGGACCTGTTCCTGCGGCCCGAGGAGGAAACCCACCGCGCGCTGCATCTGGGCCTTGCCTTCAACCAGATCCGCTCGGCCGGCTTCCTCGGCGCCCGCGCCAGCCTGCACTTGCAGCTTGACGGCGACGAGGACGCCGAGCCCGACTCGCAGGTCGAGGCCGGCGGCACGCAGGTGACCATCGCCAACGCCTTCTCCGACGGACCGTCGCTGGTCAGCTACGACTACTACCGCCCGCCGGCGATCGGCGAGGCGGCGGGCAGCTGGCAACCGCTGACGATCCTGTCGGACAACACCGACGGCTGGACCCGCTCGGGCTCCATCCGGTTCGACGTGCCGGAACGGATCGGTCCGGTGCCGGAAGGCGAGTGGGTGGATGTCGAGGCCGACATGCCGCACCCGTTGGTCGATCAGCTGAAGACGCCGGTGAAGGACACGCCCGAGGCGGTCCCGGTCTCGGGCTGGATCCGGGTTACCTTCGCGCTGCCGCCGAAGATCCGTGTCCGTTCGCTCGGCTTCAACACGATGACGGCGACGAACCTGCAGACGGTCGTCGGCGAACGGCTCGGCCGCGGCACCGGCCTTTCGGCGCAGACCATGACGCTGGCGAACACCAATCTCGACGGCACCAGCCTGCGCCTTGTCAGCCGCGATCCGAACCGCTCGCCCGAATACATGACATGGCGCCAGGTCCCGGACTTCGACGATGTCGGCCCGAACGATGCCGCCTACGTGCTAGACCCCGAGGCCGGGCTGATCCTTTTCGGCGACGGCTTTGCCGGCCGGCCGCCCTTCGCGACCGAAGTCATGGTGGCGGAGCGTTACCGTTACGGCGGAGGGCCGGACGGCAACGTCGACACCGGCGCGGTGGCGCAGCCCGACACGCTGCCCACCGCGCTTGACGGGGCGTTCAACGTGACGCCCGCGCGCGGCGGCCACCCGGCCGAGACGATCGAGGAAGCAAAGCGGCGCGCACCCGGCGCATTCCGACGCCGCGGTCGCGCAGTCACCGCAGAGGATTTCCGCGAGGCGACCCTAGAAGCGCCCGGCGTCGACATCGCCCGCGCCGGCGTCGTCGCCAGGCATCTGCCCTATCCGGTCGGCCACCAGATCGACGGGCTCGACGCCTCGGGCATGGACTTCGAGACCGAGACGCCCGGCGCGCTGACCGTGATCACCGTGCCCGACCGGCCGGGCTCGTACCCGATGCCGACCGAGGGCGAGCTTTCCGCCGTCGCCCGGCATCTCGACACGCTGAGGCTGATCACCACCGAGTTGCACGTCACCGGCCCGCAGTATGTGCGCCTCTTCGACATGGCGATCACCGTGCGCGCCAAGCCGGGCTATTCCGAGACCGTCCTGCGCGAGGCGATCATGGACCGGCTGCGCACGCGGCTCCATGTCCTGACCGGCGGCGCCGACGGAACCGGCTATCCGTTCGGCGCGCCATTGCACCATGCCGATCTCGTCGCAGAGGTGATGGCGGTGCCGGGCGTGGCGCGGGTCGAGGGGCTGGACGGATATGTCGACGGGAACACCCCCGCCTCGGCGGCGCGCCAGTTCTCATGGCGGGTCGAGCGGCGCGCTCCGGTGCGCATCACCAACTGTCCGCGGCCCGAGGTCGAAACCGACACCGACCGCGTCGTGCTGATGCCCGACGAATGCGTCTTCGTCGATCCCGACGGCCTTCTGGTCACCGTGGTGGGGGCGCCATGAGCGGATCGCCCCTCGCCCGCCGGCTGCGGCCCGGCCTCGACCCGAACGGCAGTTTCTGGGCGATGCTGCGCTATCCGCAGGACTGGGCCGCCGCGCAGGGCCACGGCGCGGCGTGGGATCCGTCGCGCGGCGGGCTGGCGCTTGCGCCCCTGGCCAGGCCCGAACTTGCCGCCGACTGGCTGCCGCTCGCCCCGGTCGAAGGGCCGGACGGTGCTTTCTACCGCGCTGATCCCGAAACCGGCCGCGTCCTGCGCAAGGGCCCCTGCGACGACGACTTTCGCCCTCTCCCCGGCCTCGGCGGCGAGGGTACCGCGTCCGGCCAGTTCCGCGCCCCGGCGGGTGTCTCGTTCGATGCGCGCGGAAGGCTGTATGTCGCCGACGCCGGCAACGCGCGGGTGCAGGTGATCGACCCGAAGTCCGGCGCCGTCATCGCCATCCTCGACGAAGGGCTGAAACTCCCGACCCTCGCCGCGATCGCGGCGGACGGCGCTGTCTATGTCTCGGACGCAGGCACCGCCAAGATCCATGTCTTCTCGGCCCGCTTCCAGCCCTGCGGCGCTCTGACCCTCGCCACCCTCGATGCGTCCTCGGGCGAGCCCTGGTCCGACGTGCCCGCCCCACGCCCACTGGCGCTGACCATCCTTTCGGACGGAACGCTCGCTGTCTTCGACCCGCTCCGCCCGATGCTCTGGCACATGACACGCCACGGCGCGCCTCTCGCGGCGCTTGGCTGGTTCGACGAGGGGGCGCTGCCCGCTGGCTGGTCTCCGGCCCCGCGCCGGTGTGCTGCCGAGGCCGAGCTGATCGTCGGCCCCATCGACGGCGGTATCTACGACCTCGCCTGGCACCGGGCCGAGATCGACGCCACAGCGCCGCCCGGCACGTCGATCGAGGTGCAGACCTTCGCCGCGAACGAGACCGACGCGGCGCTGCGCGCCTGGGCGCCTGAGCGGCCGATCCCGATGCCGCGGGCCGTTGCCGACGCCCGCGACAAGGCCTTCGACCGGCTCGTCCTTTCCGACCAGACGCTTTGGCCGATGTGGAAACTCGGCCGCATGATTCGAGACCTGCCGGCGATCGCTGCCTTCGCCGGGGCGGGCCCGGTCAACGCCGATACCCTGACCCTGCCGCGCGCCACTGCCGCCCGCCTCCGCGCCGGCGACACGCTGCGGCTGACCACGCCCGCCGGCGGCGAGGCGACCGCTCAGGTGGCCTCCGTGGATGCCGCCACCTGGACCGTCGCCGCGACGGGCGATGCCGCGCTCCTCGCCGCGCCTCCGTCGCTCTGGCTGATCGAGCGCGACGGCGTCCCGCTGCCCTACGGCCCGCTCGACGTGTCGTTCCTCATCTCCGCATCGCCTGCCGTCCAACCGTCGCGCACCGACGGCAAACCCGGCGAGCTCGCACTTCCGCCCGAGCTCGCCGGGATACTTGGCGCCGGCGATGTCATCGAGGCGCGGGATGGCACGGCGCGCGCCCGCATCGAGCTGGTCGAGCCGCTGGACGACGAGGTCACGGTCACGCTTTCGGCCCAGGTGGCGGGTGACTTCTCGTCGGCCACCGTCGCGCTCGACGCCACACCCGGCCGCCTGTTCGTGCGCGAGGGGCTCCCGCTGAGCGGCCCGCTTCCGCCCGGAGCGCAGGTCTCGGTCATCTCGGACGACGGCGCGACGACCGTAGGCGCCGCCTGGGCCGACGCCGCGACCGGCGCGCTGTGGCTGACTGAACCGCTGCAAGGCAATGTCACGGCCGCCAACTGGACCAACGCGATCTTCCCGGAACCGGTGCCGACCGACCGTGGCCGCTACCTCTGGCTGCGTCTGCGCATGACGGGCCGCGGTCTGCCGCCGCCGGGCCGCGTCGGCCCGCCGACTGTGGCCACCGCTACCCCGGTGATCCGCTCGCTTCGTATCACGGCGCCACGCTACAGCCTCCTCGACTGGCTTCCGCCGCTCTTCGCCGAACGTGACATCGCCGCCGAGCCGCCGGGCGGCAATTTCCTCGAACGGTTTCTCTCGCTCTTCGAGGATCAGTTCACCGAGGCCGAGGCCGCGTTCGAGAGCATCTCTCGCCTTCTCAACCCGCGCGCTGCCGACACGGACTGGCTGACCTTTGTCGCGGGCTGGCTCGACCTCGCCTTCGATCCCTCCTGGCCGATCGAGCGCCGCCGCCAGCTCGTCATCGAAGGCGCAGCGCTTCAGGCCGGGCGCGGCACGCCCGCCGCCCTGCGCCGCTATCTGGAAATCTACACCGGGAACGCCGTCGGCATCGCCGAGGAGTTCCGAAACCGCCCGCCCGAGCCGATCCAGCTCGGCGCCCGCGGCGCCCTCGGCGTCGCGCCGCTGGGCGGCAACGTTACCGAGGCCGCCGACCTCGCGCACCGCTTCTCGGTCACCGTCACGCTTCCCGGCCGCACGAACAGGCGCACCGAGCTTTCGGCAGTGAAGCAGATTATCGACGACATGAAACCCGCCCACACCGACTACACGCTCAAGACCGGAGGGGCCGGCGCCCCGCGCATCGGCATGGGCACCACCATCGACGGGATCACCATCCCCGGCCCCGGCCGGGTGACACCCTGTACCTGCGACCCTGACGCAGACCCGTCCGACCGCCCGCAGCCCGGCAACCTCGCCGACGGCGGCTTCCGGCTCGGCGGCAAGCTCGGGGGCGGAAACATCACCGACTATCGACCGCAAGGAGGCGCACATGTCCAAGTGGCGTGATCTGAACCGGATGAAGGATTGCGGCGAGGCGCATTGCGACCTGCCCGCCGGCTTCTTCCGGGTGAACTACTTCCACGGCAAGGAAATGCGGCTCGCCGACTATGTCGACGAACAGCGATACCATTCCGGCAAGATGCGCTTCCATAACGAGAAGCTGCATGGCGCGGGCATCCTCTGCGGGCTGAAGCTCTCGGTGCTCGAGCCCGAGGGCACGCTCCTGCGTGTCGGCCGGGGCGCCGCGCTCGACGCCTGCGGGCGCGAGATCGTCGTCGGTTTCGACCAGTGCGTCGACGTCGCCGCCTGGTTCCGCCAGCAGGCCTACAAGTTCCGCGATCAGGACGACAATCCCTGCGAGCCCGACGAGACCAACCGGGTGAAGCTCTGCGTCGTCATGCGCTACGCCGAATGCGGCGG
>JBNLCA010000488.1:0-4369 GCA_050303575.1 Paracoccaceae bacterium | reverse complement strand
TGCCAGATCATGGCCGACGTGATGACCTACGAGGAGCATCGCGGCCCCATCGCCGGCAAGAAGGTCGTGTGGTCGGGCGACGGCAACAACGTCTTCGCCTCGTTCGCGCATGCCGCCGGGCAGTTCGGCTTCGACCTCACCTTCACCGGGCCCGAGACCCTGGACCCCGAGAAGGCCTGGCTCGACTTCTGCGCCCAGAAGGGCCACCCGATCACCATCGACCGCAACCCCGAGCGGGCGGTCGAAGGCGCCGACCTCGTCGTCACCGACACCTGGGTCTCGATGCACGATCCGCAGTCGGCACGCGAGCGGCGCCACAACCAGCTGCGCCCCTACCAGGTGAACGACCGGCTGATGAGCTACGCAAAGCCCGATGCGCTCTTCATGCACTGCCTGCCCGCCCACCGCGACGACGAGGCGACCTCGTCGGTGATGGACGGCCCGCATTCGGTGATCTTCGACGAGGCCGAGAACCGGCTTCACGCGCAGAAGGCGATCATGCGCTGGTGTCTGGGGGTGTGACGGACGCGGCCGTCCTCTGGGACTGGCTCGATGCGCATGGCGTTCCGTTCCGGCTGACCGGGGCGGAGCTTGCCCGCAGGTTCGGCGCGCGTCCCTCGGGCGTTGCCGGCGGCGCGGTGCAGCTGGCGCCGGACCGCCCGCTTTTCGGTATGGCCACGGAGCTGACGGCGTTCTACGTCGAGCCGGACATCTGCTCCACCGAACTGGTCGCGGGCCTGCGTCCCGGGACGGAGGCGAAGGGCAACCTAGACACCGTCGTTCGGGCGATTTCGGCCGAGTTCGGGGCAGGCGAGAACGCTTCGGCATCGAACACGATCGGGCGCCGCTGGACCTTCGGGCGCGCGTCGGTCGAGGCGACCGTCTGGCCGCCGGAGCTGAACCCCGGGCCCAATGCGCGGCACGCGGCAGATCCGGGCGCGGTGAGCGAATGCCGGCTGGTCATCGCTCCTGCCTGGCAGCCGCCCGTCAGCGCAGCGGACCTTGCCGCCATCGCGGCCATGCGGCCGGTCGGCTGGGTGCCCGAGGCCGGACCCTTCAACGCGCCGAGGATGGCGGTCTGGCCGGACGAGCTCGGCCCGTTCCGCGGCGGCATCGGTCCGGCACCGGACGGTGCGCTGATCATTGCTGCGCGGCCCGGCCTCTGCCGGATCGTTGCCGCCGCCCGGCTGGTGCGGATCACACACCACCGTGCTACCCCGGCGCGCGGTCCGGGCTGGGCGGCGGTATCGGTCGAGTATCTGGAAGGCCCGCCGCTGTCGCTCCTCTGTCGCTCGGGATCAGGCGATCTTCTGACAGAGGCCAGGGCGCTCGCCGCCGCGCTCGCCCTCCCGCTCCATAGCTCCGAGACGACAGACGACTGACGCCCGGGCCGCCAGCAGTGTCCCGCCGCCGGGCTTTTGGCGATCCGCCGCCGCCGTGGTAGACTGGCCGCTCCTATTTAGCTGCAATTTCATTTCGAGAGGACCATCATGGCAACGCGCAAGAAATCGACAGCCGCGAAGGCGAAGACCACCGCCAAATCGAAGGCTGAGATCTACCAGATGACCCGCACGGCAAAGGCGCTCGACTTTCTGAGCGAGGCCAAGGCGGCCAAGGCGAAGGAACCCTACACCCATATCTATCACCACGGCGCGGTCTGCGAGACCGACAAGCGCGGTCACGCCACGCCGGACAATCTCAGCCCCAACGAAATCGTGCTCGACGCGACCGAAGGGTTCATCCCGCTCTGGGCCGAGAACGTGACACTGCGCTGGCGCTTCCGCGAATCCTCGATGCTGATCTTTGCCGATCCCGATGCCGCCAAGGGCTATGTACGCGAGCTTCTCGCCCGCGCCATCCGGCTCTGGGGCGACTTCGTGCCGGTCCGGTTCCACGAGGCGCACGACGCCTGGGACTTCGAGATCAACGTCGCGCCCGATCCCAAATGCTCGCCGCTCGGCTGTGTTCTTGCCAGCGCCTTCTTCCCCGATGGCGGCCAGCACGACATCACGCTCTACCCGACCATGTTCCAGCAAAGCGTGCAGGAGCAGATCGAGACGCTGGCGCACGAGATCGGCCATGTCTTCGGATTGCGCCATTTCTTCGCCGAGGTGAGCGAGACGGATTTTCCCGTCGAGGTCTTCGGCAAGCACGATCGGGAATCGATCATGAATTACGGGCCGGACAGCGTGATGTCCGACGCCGACCGGAAAGACCTGAAGACGCTCTACGAGGGAGCCTGGGGAGGCGTGATCGACAACGTCAACGGCACGCCGATCCGGCTGGTCCTGCCGTTCAGCGCGATGCGCCCGCAGGCGGCGGCCTCTGTCGCGGTGCAGATGCCGCCGCTGAACCCGGCGCTGACACTGGCGAGGAACTGAGGAAAGGTCCGGCCCTGCCACCTTGCCCCCGGCCGTCCGGCTGCTAGTCTCCGGCCCGGACCGGAAGGGGAGGCGCAGATGGCCGGGGCGAAGATCGGACTGACGGGGCTGGGCACCATGGGCTCGGCGCTGGCGCTGAACATGGCCGACAACGGCTTTGACGTCGCGGTGACCAACCGCACCGCATCGCGCCTGCCCGAGTTCCTCAAGGAAGCGGGGGCGCTCGCGCAGCGGCTGACCGCCTGCGAGACGCCCGAGGCGCTGGTCGCCGCGCTGGCCAGGCCGCGGGTCATCGTCCTGATGGTGCCGGCGGGCAAGCCGGTCGACCAGCAGATCGCGCTCTACCGGCCGCTTCTGGAGCCGGGCGACGTGATCGTCGATGCCGGCAACGCCGACTTCAACGACACCCGCCGCCGCAATGTCGAGCTTGAGGGTACGGGCCTCCATTTCCTCGGCCTCGGCGTCTCGGGCGGCGAGGAGGGGGCGCGGCACGGTCCGTCGATGATGGCCGGCGGCACCGACGAGGCGTGGCACGCGGTCCGTGACGTGCTTATGGCGATCGCCGCAAAGTTCCAGGGCGCGCCCTGCGCGGCGCATCTCGGTCCGGACGGTGCGGGCCACTTCGTAAAGACGGTGCACAACGGTATCGAATATGCCGACATGGAACTGATCGCCGAGGTCTACGGGCTGATGCGTTCGGCCGGGCGCACGCCGGGCGAAATCGGGCGCACCTTCGAGCGCTGGAACAAGGGGCCGCTCGCCGCCTACCTGACCGAGATCACGGCGACGGTCCTGCAGGTGGAAGACGCGGCGACCGGCAATCCGCTGGTCGAGGTGATCCGCGACAGGGCGGGCCAGAAGGGTACCGGCCGCTGGACCGTGATCGAGGCGCAGAAGCTTGCGACCCCGGCGACCACCATCGAGGCCGCGGTCGCGGCCCGGTCCTGGTCGGCGGCGTCCGATGCGCGGGCCGAGGGCGAGGCGCTTTTCGGTGCGGCGGAGAAGGCGGACCTGCCGTCCGAGGACGATCTCGAGGCGGCGCTTCTTGCCGGACGGATCCTCGCCCTGACCCAGGGTTTCGTGACGCTGACTGCGGCGTCCGAGGAGTTCGGCTGGGATCTCGACCTTGCGGCCACGGCCGAAGTCTGGCGCGCCGGCTGCATCATCCGCTCGGCGCTGCTCGATGACATCGCCCGCGCCTTCCGCGCCGGCGCGCCGCATGGCATCCTTGCCTTCGCGCCGGACTTCGCCACTCGGCTGAAGGCGGCGGTCCCGGCTTTACGCCGCGTCGTTGGCGCAGGGGTCGCGGCGGGCCAGCCTGTGCCGGCACTCGCCTCGGCGCTCGCCTATTTCGACACGTTCCGCAAGGCGCGAGGGACCACCGATCTGATCCAGGCGCAGCGCGACTACTTCGGCTGGCACGGGTTCGAACGCACCGATGCGCCGGGCGCGCATCACGGGCCGTGGGTGCCGGCGGGGTAGCGCCCTAGCGCGTCCTGAGAAACCGGATGTAGGCGCGCGTTTCGGGGGTTGCTCCGGGGCCAGGCAGGACCGTGACATCGCTCGGGCCAAGCTGACGCCCGTCGACATCCTCGATCGTCACCGGCGCGATCGGCCGCCCGAGCGCGTCCGTGATCCGCATGGGCGGCGCGTCCGAGAGCCAGCGGTCGCCCCATTGGATCAGCGCCGCGAGTGCGGGGACGAGGCCCTGGCCCTTCTCGGTCAGCGTGTAGGACGGGCGCTTGCCCTCCTGCCGCTCGACCAGTCCAGCTTTCACCAGCCGGTCGAGCCGGTCGGAGAGGATGTTGCGCGCGATCGGCAGGCTCTTTGCAAGGTCGCCGAAGCGCGTCGCGCCAAGGAAGAGATCGCGCAGGATCAGCATCGTCCAGCCGTCGCCGACGATCGACAGCGCACGGGCGAGAGAGCAGTTGAGCTGGTCGAGAGGGGTACGTTTCGGCATGCCGCGAACTTAGCCAAAGAGTTTTCTC
>JBNLCA010000487.1:0-4839 GCA_050303575.1 Paracoccaceae bacterium | reverse complement strand
CCCGCCGCGACCAGCACGTTCTCGGCCTGGAACCCGCCAATGAGGCCAAGGCTCAGCTGATGCGCCTCGCCATAGGCGGAGATCCGGATCTCCTGCCCCTCGGCATGAAAACGCTGGCCCATCAGCCGGATGTCGGCCTTGTCCGAGCGGCCGGTGCCGATCAGCCGCAGCCCGGCCTTCTCGACCTCCTGCGCAACGCGCGGCCCGTAGCCGTCGTCGAGATTCACCACGCCTGCCGCCTCGTCGTGCAGAAGCCGGGTGAAGAGGCCCAGCTTCGCCGCAAGGTAAGCGTCCATCGAGCCGTGGTAATCGAGGTGGTCGCGGGAAAGGTTGGTGAACCCCCCGGCCGCCAGACGCACGCCATCAAGCCGCCGCTGATCCAGCCCGTGCGACGAGGCCTCCATCGCCAGGTGCGTCACCCCGGCCGCGGTCATCTCGGCCAGAAGCGCGTGAAGCTGCGTCGGCTCGGGCGTCGTGTGCGCCAGGGGCGCCGACCAGGCACCCTCGACACCGACGGTGCCGAGGTTGCAGGCCGAAAGACCCAGGGCCGACCAGATCTGTCGGGTGAAGCTCGCCACCGAGGTCTTGCCATTGGTCCCCGTGACCGCGACCACCACGTCGGGCTGACGGCCGAACCACAGGGCCGCGGCCCCGGCGAGCGCCTCGCGCGGATCGGTCGCGATGACCACCGGCACATCCGCCGCGTCGAGCACCTCGGCCGCGATCCGCGCGCCCTCGGCGTCGGTCAGGATCGCCCCCGCCTCCATCCTCAGCGCAAATGAAATGAACTCGGCGCCGTGGACCCGGCTTCCCGGCAACGCCGCGAAAAGGACCCCCGGCTTCACCTTCCGGCTGTCGACCGCGATGCCGGTGACGCGCGCCTCGCGCCCGCCCCGTGCGGTCAGACCGAGTTCAGAAAGCGACTTCTGGGGCTCCATGCCCTTCCCACCCTAGTTCCGCGCGAGAGATACATTGACTGGCTGGGAAAGCGCAATCTCGGGGCGCAGCCCAAGGATCGGCCCGGCGCGCCGGATGATCTCGGCCGCGACGGGCGCGGCGGTCCAGCCAGCGGTCCGGCGATCCTCGACGCCCGAGGTCTCGGTCGGCTCGTCCAGCGACACGATGATCACGTATTTCGGATCGTTCGTCGGGAAGACCCCGGCGAAGGTGGCGACCACCTTGTCCTCGTCATAGCCGCGGCCGGTGCGCAGCGGCTTTTCGGCCGTCCCGGTCTTGCCGCCGACCGAATAGCCGGGCACGTCGGCCAGCGTTGCGGTGCCATGATCGACCACGCCGCGCAGCATCTGGCGCGAGATGGCCGAGACCTCGGCCGAGACGACGCGCGGCCCCGGCGCGGCGTCGCGCCCCGCCAACAGGGTCGGCGTCACCTTCAGCCCGCCGTTCAGAAGGCTCGCATAGGCCGCCGCCAGGTGCAGCGGCGAAGTCGAAAGGCCGTGACCATAGGAAATCGTCATCGCCGAAAGCTCGGACCAGTTCTTGTCCGGGAAAAGCGGCCGGATGCCCGGCGCCTCGGCAAGTTCGAAGGTCGAAAGCGGCTCCATCAGACCAAGGCTCGCCAGGAACGTGCGCTGCCGCTCGGCGCCGATGATCTGCGCGATCCGCGCCGAGCCGACGTTCGAGCTTTTCACGATCACGTCCATCAGCGTGTTCTGGGCACCGTAGTTGTGGAAATCCGAGATCGAGAACCGGCCCCAGCGCATCGGGCTCCGCGTGTCGACCATCGTCTCGGGCGTCATCAGGCCCAGTTCCATCGCCTGTGCCGACGTGAATATCTTGAAGGTCGAGCCAAGCTCGTAAACCCCCTGCACAGCGCGATTGAAGATCGGGCTGTCCGACGGATCGCCCGAGACCGGAGGCGCCGGCCGCTCGTTCGGGTCGAAGTCGGGCAGCGACGCCATCGCCAGCACCTCGCCGGTATGCACGTCCATCAGGATCGCCGCAGCGCCCTTGGCGTTCATGAACTGCATCCCGCCGGCCAGCACATCCTCGACCGCCGCCTGAAGCGTCAGGTCGATCGACAGCCTGAGCGGCTGGCCTTCGTTCGCCGGGTCGCGCAGCCAGCCGTCGTAGGTCTTCTCGACGCCGGCGGTGCCGATCACCTCGGCCGAACGCACGCCCTCGCGCCCGAAGGCAGCGCCGCCCAGAATGTGCGAGGCGATGGCACCGTTGGGATAAAGCCGCATCTCGCGCGGCCCGAACAGAAGCCCCGGATCGCCGATGTCATGCACCAGTTGCAGCTGTTCGGGCGAGATGCGCCGCTTGATCCAGACGAAGGTGCGGCTGCCGGTGAAATCGCGCACCAGACGCTCGACGTCGAGATCGGGGAAGATCATCGCAAGCGCCTGCGCGGCACGGACCGGATCGACCATGTCCTTGGGCTGGGCATAAAGCGAATAGGTGGTCAGGTTCGTCGCCAGGATCCGGCCGTTCCGGTCGGTGATGTCGGCGCGGCTCGCCACGATCGGCACACCCGAGGCGACGGCCACCGGCTCTTCGGGAATGGTCGAGGCGAGAACCCCCATCCGCACGCCGATCATGCCGAAGGCGCAGACGAAGAACAGCGCCAGCATGAAAAGCCGCCCCTCGGCGCGCATCCGGGCGCGGTCGCGCATCTCCTCGTGGCGCAGGCGAATGTTCTCGCGCTCGATCTTGTCGGGATTCTCGCCCAGCTGGCGAGCTTCGAGAACGCGGGCAAGCGGCCGGAGCGGCGTTCGGGTCACTGCGAGACTCCTTCGGTGTCGCCGTCTGGCGCAGGAACATCGGCCACCGGATAGGGCACGTCCGTGACACGGCCGAACTGCTCGGGCAGCATCGGCAGCAGCCCCAGCCGCGCGAAGTTCAGCTGCGCAAGGTCACGCAGCCGGTCCGGCCGGTTGAGATAGGCCCATTCGGCGTTCAGCACCGCCAGCGCCTCGCGCTGGTCGGCGATCTCGGCCTCTAGCCGCGCCACATGGTCGAGCGCGGCCTTGGTCGCGTAATTCTCGTGATAGGCCCAGAAGGCAAGGCCCATGACCGCGACGGCGGCAAGGATCGAAAGCACCATCCTCATGCGGCAAGCTCCTTCAGCGCAAGCTCCGGCAGGCCGAGCGCGCTCCGATCGACCGGCCCGGCCGGCGCCTCGGTGCGGCGCGCCACGCGCAGCCGGGCAGAGCGGGCGCGCGGGTTCCGGCCGACCTCGGCCTCTGACGGGCCGATGGCCTTGCCCACAAGGGCAAATGCCGGAACCTCGCGCGCCTGTTCGGGGGCATATCGGTTACCGCCGGTGCCGCCCGTCTTGAGTTGCAGGAACCGCTTCACCACGCGGTCCTCCATCGAATGAAACGTAACGACCGCAAGCCGCCCGCCCGGCTTCAGCGCCCGTTCGGAGGCCTCGAGCCCCTCGACCAGCTGCGCGAACTCGCCGTTCACCGCGATCCTCAGCGCCTGGAAGCTGCGCGTCGCCGGATGGCTCTGCCCCGGCTTCTGGCGCGGCAGGCAGCGGGCCACTACCTCGGCCAGTTGCAGCGTCGTGTGCATCGGCCGCGCCGCGACGATGGCCTTCGCGATCCGGCGCGAGGCGCGCTCCTCGCCGTACTGGTAGAGCACGTCGGCCAGCTTCGCCTCGGGCAAGGAATTCACGATGTCCGCCGCCGTCGGGCCATCGCGCCCCATCCGCATGTCCAGCGGCCCGTCCTTCTGGAACGAAAAGCCGCGCCCGGCCTCGTCGATCTGCATGGACGAGACACCGAGGTCGAGGACCACCCCGTCGACCTGCTCGCCCGCCAGCTCGTCCAGTTCGGAGAACGTTCCCTCGACCAGCACCAGGCGGTCCGCATAGTCGCCGGCCCAGCCCGCCGCCATCTCGAACACGGCGGGATCGCGGTCGATGCCGATGACCTTCTCCGCTCCCGCCGCCAGAAGCCCGCGCGTATAGCCGCCCGCCCCGAACGTCCCGTCGACCCAGACCCCGCGCACCGGCGCGACGGCCTCAAGCAGCGGATCGAGAAGGACGGGGATATGGGGGCTTGGCGCGTTGGCAGACGCGGAGGCCATCTCAGCTTCCTTTCGACGGCAACTCGGGGAGGAGCGAGAACTCGTCCGCCCCGTCCGGCAGCGCGTCGAGTACCGCCGACATCTGTGCCCGTTCGTGCGCGTCGTAGGCCTCGGGCTTCCAGATCTGGAACGTGTCGGCCGTGCCGGCGAAATAGGCCTCGGCCGCGAGCCCGATCTTGTCGCGCAGTTTCTGGCTGAGAACGATGCGCCCGTCCTCGTCGACCTCGGCCTCGGTCGACTGCGTATAGATCAGCTTTTCCATGGCGCGGCGCTCGGGCGTGCCGCGACCCATCAGCGCGATGCGGGCGTCGACATCGTCCATCGCCGTCATCGAGAAACATTCAAGGTGATTGCGGCGCTCGTCGCCGTACACGATCACGAAGCGGGGGCGCTTGCCGGTCTCCCAGTCGGGGTCCTGGCTTTCGAGGACGCGCCGGAACGAGGCCGGGATCGAGACCCTGCCCTTTCCGTCCACCTTCTGGTGGAACTCGCCTCTGAATACGCGCGCCACTGCCTTCGCGCCCCTTCACTTCCCCCGAACCAATCCGGCCCTTTTCAAAGAAAACGGCGGATTGGGTTGCTGCCACCGCCCAATCCGCCGCCCTCGTCCCATCACTGGGTGTCCGACTGCGCATGCCACCTGGGGGGATGCTGCTCGCTTGCGCGCCGGATCTTCAGTGAGAAAGGCGGGTGCCTGTATGAAACCTGCTCTGGTTTGTCGGGGTCTTTTGGTCGCCCCAATCACTGTCCCGTCTTCCTCGTGGGATTAGGGATGCCATGGGATTT
>JBNLCA010000486.1:0-1921 GCA_050303575.1 Paracoccaceae bacterium | reverse complement strand
GAAGCACTGGCCCTGGCCGAGGCAGAACTCGAAGAGCTTCTCGCCCATGCCGATGATCAGGCCGCCGACGATGGCTCCGGGGATCGAGGTGAAACCGCCCAGCATCAGGACCGGCAGCGCCTTGAGCGCGATGAGCGAAAGCGAGAACTGGACGCCCAGCTTGGTCCCCCACATGACACCCGCCACTAGCGCGACGAAGCCGGCGATGGCCCAGACCAGCACCCAGATGTAGCGCAGCGAGATGCCCACGCTCAGCGCCGCCTGGTGGTCGTCGGCAACCGCGCGCAGGGCGCGGCCGTCGCGCGAATACTGGCTGTAGAGCGTCAGCGCCGCGACCAGAAGCGCCGCCACCACGGTCGCCACGATGTCGAGGTTGTCGATGAAGAAGCCGTAGCCGAAGGCGTTGAACGTGACCTCGTCGATCACCCCGTTCAGCCCCTGCGGCAGTCCCACGTCCAGCCGCTTGATGTCGGCCCCCCACATCAGGTCGCCGAAGCCTTCGAGGAAATAGGCAAGGCCGATGGTCGCCATGAAAAGGATGATCGGCTCCTGGTTGACGAGGTATTTCAGCACCAGACGCTCGACCGCGAGCGCAAGGCCCAGCATCACCACGATGGTCAGAAGGATCGCCAGGAACGACGGCACGGTCCATCCGAAGTGATGCAGGTCGGTGCCGAACACCGCGTTGATCAGATGCGCGAATGGCACCTGCCCCTGCTGGATGCCGACCAGCGTGAGCGCGGCGAAAAGCGCCATGACGCCCTGCGCGTAGTTGAAGATCCCCGATGCCTTGAAGATCAGCACGAAGCCAAGGGCGACGAGCGCGTACATCACGCCCGCCATCAGCCCGTTGATCGCGACCTCGGCCGCGAAGAGGAACGTGTCAGGCATTCCCGGTCCCTTTCAGCGTCATCGCGTTCATTCGCCTCGCAGCTCGTAGTCGACGCTGACTGCGTAGACCGGTCCCTTGCCGCCCTCGGAGGGCGCGGCGTGAAGAACCAGCGGCGGTTCAGTTCCGCGCTGGTTGACGAGGGTGAACTGCCCATGTGCATCCGGTTCCACACCGTGGTAATGGCCGTTTGCCTGCCGCGCCTGAAGCGCCGCGGGACCCGTTGCATCGAAGCCGTCCTGCTGGCCCCAGCCGATCACTGCGCAGTCGTCGGGCGGATTGGCGATCAGGAACATGCCGTGGTCTGGCGCGGCCCAGACCTCATTATCGCGGGCGAGCATCTGAAGTTCCTCGGGCAATGGGCCGTCCTTCACCAGACCCGAGGTGACGAGCGGCCCGTGCCGCTCCATCGGCACGAGGCAGCGTCTCTCGAACTCCTCCCAGGGTCCGGCGAACGCGGCAAATCCGGCCGGCAGCAGGGCCGCAGCACCGATCAGTGCCTTCACGATCTCACTCATGTGCCACCCCCAGGTAGGCGTCGATCACCGCCTGGTTCGAGCGCACCTCGTCCGGCGTGCCGTCGCCGATCTTCTTGCCGTAATCCATGACGACCACCCGGTCGGAGAGATCCATCACCACGCCCATGTCATGCTCGATCAGCGCGATGGTGGTGCCGAACTCGTCGTTCACGTCGAGGATGAAGCGCGACATGTCCTCCTTCTCCTCGACGTTCATGCCGGCCATCGGCTCGTCGAGGAGCAGCAGCTTCGGCTCGGCCGCCAGCGCCCGCGCGAGTTCCACCCGCTTCTTAAGCCCGTAGGGCAACCGGCCGACCGGGGTCTTGCGGATATGCTGGATTTCGAGGAAATCGATGATCTTCTCGACCTTGCTGCGGTTCTCGACCTCCTCGCGCTCGGCCGCACCCCACCAGAGCGCCTGCATCGGCAGGCCGGCCTTCATGTGGGTCAGCCGCCCCGTCATGATGTTGTCGAGGACCGACATCCCGTCGAAGAGCGCGATGTTCTGGAAGGT
>JBNLCA010000485.1:0-2935 GCA_050303575.1 Paracoccaceae bacterium | reverse complement strand
TCGAACGCGCAGAAGGCGGGGCTCGACTGGGATCAGGAGATCCTGCGCGTGCTGCGCCCCGTCGATGCTCCGTCGAAATACTGGATGTTCATCCCGGCGCTCCTGCTTCTGGGGGCGGTGGTGATGCTGCAACGCGGACGGGCGCCGAGAAGCGCGACCGTCGCCGCGTAGGGAGGGCGATATGTACAAGACCATCCTTCTGACCGTGGACCTGAACCACGACGCCTCGTGGACCACGGCGCTGCCGACAGCAGTCGACCTTGCGAAGGCGAACGGCGCGGCGCTCCACCTCATCTCGGTCGTGCCGGACTTCGGCGTGGCGCTCGTCTCGGGTTACTTCCCGGACGACTTCAAGGAAAAGGCCCTGAACGCGGCCGAGGCGGCCTTGGAAAAGCTGATCGCCGATCACGTTCCGGCGGACGTCAAGGCAACGCCGCACCTGGGCTACGGCACCGTCCATGACGAGGTGCTGGCCGCCATCGACAAGATCGGCGCAGACCTCGTGGTGATGGGCAGCCACGCGCCCGACCGGGTGCGCGAGTTCCTCGTCGGCAGCCAGGCCGACCGGGTTGTCCGCAGGTCACCCGTTTCGGTTCTGGTCGTGAGGGGTTAGGGAAGGGGGAAGGTCCGGTGAGTCATGCTGGCGCACGGGACCGCACCTATGGAGACAGAGTTACGATGACCCCCTTCGCGATTGCCGGCGTCCAGATGTATGTCAACGCGCTCCAGCCCAATGCCGAGGGAATGGTGCACCGGCTCGACATCCTGATGGCGCGCTTTCCCTGGACGCAGATGGTGCTCTTCAGCGAGCTGGCACCCTTCGGCCCCTTGCCGAAATACGCGCTGCCCCTGGTGAACGACACGCTGCACCGGTTCCAGGAAGCGGCGGCGCGGCACAATGTCTGGCTGATCCCCGGCTCGATGTTCGAGCGGGCCGAGGACGGGCGCATCTACAACACCTCGTCGGTCATCAACCCCAAGGGCGAGGTCGTCGCGACCTACCGCAAGATGTTCCCCTTCAAGCCCTACGAGGCAGGGATCGAGGCCGGAACCGAGTTCTGCATCTTCGACGTGCCCGAGGTCGGACGCTTCGGTCTTTCGATCTGCTACGACATCTGGTTCCCCGAGACGACGCGGCAGCTGACGGCGCAGGGGGTCGAAGTGCTGCTGCATCCCGTGCTCACCGGGACCACCGACCGCGACGCCGAGCTTGCCATCGCGCGGGCGACGGCGGCGCAGTTCCAGTGCTACGTCTTCGACGTCAACGGCCTCGGCGCCGGCGGCAACGGGCGTTCCTGTGTGGTCGATCCTTCGGCCACGGTGCTGCACCAGTCGGCCGGGCAGGAGGACATGTTCCCGATCGAGGTCGACCTCGCGCAGGTCCGCCGCCAGCGCGAGACCGGTATCAAGGGCCTCGGCCAAGTGCTGAAGAGCTTCCGCGACCGGTCGGTCGACTTCTCGGTCTACGACCGCGACAGCGGCACCGACGCCTTCCTGCACCAGCTCGGCCCGCTGGAGATCCCGAAGCAGGGATCCCGCGCCGGCATGGCGCTTCAGCTGCGCGACACCTCGCTGGTGGGCGCGCGCCCGCATACGGCCCAGCCCTCGTTCAAGGGCGGCGAGCCGGCCCCCCCGTCCAGCGCGGCGGGCAAGACAGTAACAGGCTGACCGGAGCACCCTCGGGCGCGCGAGCCCGGCATCGACCGCTTCGAGATCGGCCCCGAGAGGAGGACTGAGCGATGCAGTCGATGAACGACTACTACTCGGCCGTGCAGCTTCGCGCCGACCGGTGGAGCGCGCTCCGCGAGGCGCTTGAGACGCTGGTGCGAAATCCCGACGGACGCGGCGCCAAGGGCGTGCGCGACAAGATCGCCAAGCTCTTCGAGGCGCTCGCCCCGATCGAAGGGTTCTGGGCCTTCCCCGGCATGGCCGCCTTCGACCACATGCGCCGCCAGTTCGAGCATGGCCATGTCGAGGATGTCTCGTTCTCGATCCGCCGTGTCACCCGCGCGCTGACGACCGGCGCCTATCGCCGACGCTCGATCCCGCTCGAGCGCGACGGGATGGACACCGAGGAACACGAGGACGAGGCAATCCTGTCGCCCGAGGCGCGGGCGCTTTCAAAGCCCTATTTCGAGGTGCTGATCGTCGATGACGTGAATGAGCACCAGGAACGTTTCCTGAGACAGTCGATGACGACGATGCGCCGGCCAGAGGACGCTTTCGTCTACGAGCCGGTCGTCGTGCCGTCCTTGCAGGACGCGCTGGTTGGCGTCCTTTTCAACCACAACATCCAGGCCATCGTGGTGCGGCCCGGCCTGCGGCTGGAATCGAAGCTCGATGTCGCGCTGTTGAACCGCTACCTCAATCGCGCCGGCGGCGAGGAGGCGACCGAGGACATCGCGCCCGAGGACTACGGCCCCGAGCTTTGCCGCCTGGTCGCCAAGGTGAGGCCGGAGCTTGACGCCTACCTCGTCACCGACCGCTCGGTCGAGGATATCGCCGGTCTCGACCTCGGCATCTGCAGGCGGGTCTTCTACAACCAGGAAGACTTCATGGAGCTGCACCTCAACATCCTTCGCGGGGTGCAGTCGCGCTACAAGACGCCGTTCTTCACCGCGCTGAAGGAATATTCCAAGCAGCCCACCGGCGTGTTCCACGCCATGCCGATCTCCCGCGGCAAGTCGATCATCCGCTCCAACTGGATCCGCGACATGGGAGAGTTCTACGGCATGAACATCTTCCTCGCCGAGACCTCGGCGACGTCGGGCGGCCTCGACAGCCTCCTGGAGCCGCACGGGCCGATCAAGAAGTCCCAGGAGGCCGCGGCCCGCGCCTTCGGGTCCAGGCATACCTTCTTTGCCACCAACGGTACCTCGACCTGCAACAAGATCGTCGTCCAGGCGATCGTGCGCCCGGGTGACATCGTGCTCGT
>JBNLCA010000484.1:0-3772 GCA_050303575.1 Paracoccaceae bacterium | reverse complement strand
GCCTACGATGCGTAAGGCTTACGAAACGCTCGGCGCTCTGGTCTTGGACCGGCCGGACTGGGACGCGATCTGGCCGCTCTGGCCCGAGCTTGCCGCGATGGACGCCTGCCCGCAGGACCCTGTGCACCATGCCGAGGGCGATGCGGGCACCCATACCCGCATGGTCGTCGAGGCGCTGGTGAGCGAGCCCGGCTGGCGGGCCCTGGACGAGGACGACCGCGCCGCGCTCTTCTGGGCGGCGGTGCTGCATGACGTGGGCAAGCCCGCCACCACGAAGCACGAGGAGGATGGCCGCATCACCTCGCGCGGGCATTCGCGCGTCGGGGCCTCCATCGCGCGCGGCCTCCTGCGGGAAGCGGGCGCCCCGTTCGCCTGGCGCGAGGCCGTCTGCGGCATCATCGCGGCGCACCAGCTGCCGTTCTGGCTGATCGAGCGCGACGACCCCGCGCGGCTGGCGATCCGGACGTCGTGGACCTGCCGGCCGGATCATCTGTGCCTGCACGCCCGCGCCGATGCCTTGGGCCGGGTCTGCGCCGACCGGCAGGCGATCCTCGACAACGTGGCGCTGGCGGCCGAGACGTTCCGCGAGGCGGGCTGCCTCGGCGCGCCCTTTCCCTTCGCAAACGACGAAAGCCGCGTCGCCTATTTCGAGCGCGAGGATCGCGACCCGCATTACGCCGCGCACGAAGATCCGCGCTGCACCGTGACGGTGATGTCGGGTCTGCCGGGTTCGGGCAAGGACAGCTGGATCGCGGCGCACATGCCGGACCTGCCGATCGTCAGCCTCGATGCGATCCGCGAGGAAACCGGCGAGGCGCCAACGGGCAACCAGGGCCACGTCGTGCAGGCGGCGCAGGAGCGGGCACGCGAGCACCTGCGCGCCGGGCGGGATTTCGTTTGGAACGGAACCAACGTCACGCGGCAGATGCGGGCGAAGGTGTTGGGGCTGTTGCGCGACTACGGCGCGCGAACCCGGATCGTCTATGTCGAGGTTCCGCCCGAGCGGCTCTACCGCCAGAACCGCGAACGGTCAGCGGCGATCCCCGAGGCGGCGCTTCTGGGTCTCGCCCGCAAGCTGGAGCCGCCGCAGGAGTGGGAGGCGCACGAAGTGATCCGCGTCCTCGGCGACTGACGACCCATCACGAATCGTCATCGGCGGCGGGGTTGGACCCTGCCGCCGGTGTGCATAGGTTCGGGGTGGAGGCAACGATGCAGCATTTCTCCCTTCTCGATCTGTCGCCCGTGCCGGAGGGTGGCACCGTGGCCGACGCGCTGGCCAACACCGTCGCGCTGGCGCAGGCGGCCGAACGTGCGGGCTATCATCGCTACTGGCTGGCCGAGCATCACAACATGCCCGGCATCGCGAGCGCCGCCACGTCGGTCGTGATCGGCCATGTCGCCGGGGCGACGAAACGCATGCGGGTCGGTGCTGGCGGGATCATGCTGCCGAACCATTCGCCGCTGGTCGTTGCCGAACAGTTCGGCACGCTCGAGACGCTCTATCCCGGCCGCATCGACCTCGGCCTCGGCCGGGCGCCGGGGACCGACCAGGCGACGGCGCGGGCGCTCAGGCGCCACATGGCGGGCGAGGATTCCTTCCCGCAGGACGTGGTCGAGCTGATCGGGTTCCTGTCCGAGCATGCCGAGGAAGCGCCGGTCCGCGCCTTTCCCGGCGCCGGGACCGAGGTACCGGTCTGGATCCTCGGATCGAGCCTTTACGGCGCGCAACTGGCCGCGCATCTGGGCCTGCCCTACGCTTTCGCCTCGCATTTCGCCCCGGCGGCGCTTGCCGAGGCATTTCAGATCTATCGCGAGACCTTCCGCCCCTCGCGCTGGCTCGACCGGCCCTACGCGATGATGGCGGCGGGTGTCTGCGTGGCCGATTCCGACGAGGAGGCCGCCGTCCTGCGGTCGTCGCAGCTTCTGGCTTTTGCGCGGCTGCGGTCCGGGCAGCCCGGCAAGCTGCCGCGCCCGGTGGCGGATGTCGAGGCGCAGATCCCGGCGCCCATCCTGGCGCAGGTGCGGCAGGCGATGTCCTGTTCTGCAACGGGCTCGCGCGACACCGTCCGCGCCCGGCTGGACGAGCTGATCGCCGCGCACCGGCCCGACGAATTGATGGTGACCGGGATGATCCATGACCACGGGGCGCGGGTGCGCTCGTTCGAGATGGCGGCGGAAATCCTGTCGGACCTTTGCAAGGCGCCCGCCTGACCTTGCCTTCCGGCCGCCGGGCGCCACTATTCCGGTGAGCCGACCGAAGGACGACCCATGCCCCTGCGCCGAGCCTATTCCGCCGTCACGAGCCGCGTCGAAGCCCTGACGCTGGCCGGGATCCTGGCCGTCGCCGGGGCGCTCTGGGCCTTCGTCGCGCTGGCCGAGGAGATGACCGAGGGCGACCTGCACGCTTTCGACGAGACCCTCCTGATGGCGCTCAGGACGCCGGGCGATCCGACCAATCCCATCGGCGGATCGCAGGTCGAGGTCGCGATGCGCGACCTGACGGCGCTGGGCGGGGTCACCGTCCTGGCCCTGATCTCGCTGGCCGTGATCGCCTACCTCGTCCTCAGGCGCGAGCGCGGCGCCGCGTTGCTTGTGGCGGTGGCGGTCGCGGGCGGTCAGGCGCTCTCGTCCGTCGCCAAGCTCGGCTTCTCGCGCCCGCGCCCCGACCTGGTGCCGCACGGGGTCGACGTGATGACCGCCTCATTTCCGTCGGGCCATTCGATGATGTCTGCGGTGACCTACCTGACGCTCGCGGTGATGCTGGCGCGAACCGAGTCGCGACTGGCGATCCGGGTCTTCTTCATGGTGCTGGCGGCGGTGCTGGTGGTGCTGGTCGGGTTGAGCCGGGTCTATCTCGGTGTCCACTGGCCGTCCGACGTGCTGGCCGGCTGGACCCTGGGCGCCGCCTGGGCGCTCGGCGTCTGGCTGGTGGCGCGCTGGCTGGGGCGGCGCGGGCAGATCTAGGTGTCCGGGCCACGCTGTGCGGACAATCCGGCACCTTCGCCCATCACTTGCCGCCCCGGGAGATCAGTGGTGAGCCGTGCAGGATTCGAACCTGCGACCCACTGATTAAAAGTCAGTTGCTCTACCAACTGAGCTAACGGCCCACACGAGGCGCCTCTTTAGAAATGCCGCCGGGGAGGGTCAAGCGGAAATCCGTCGGTCGGCCCGCGGTACTGGCAAAAAGGCCCCGGCGCGCGTATATCGCGGCCGATGAAGGATGCAAGGCCCCCGGACTCCCTGCCGTTTCGCAAGATGCACGGCGCGGGAAACCACTTCGTGATCGTCGATTCACGGGGACGGGAGGCGCGTGTCGACGCGGCCCTTGCGCGGGCGCTGGGCGATCCGGCGCGCGGTGTCGGGTTCGACCAGCTGGCCGAGATCGGTCTGGACGAAGAGGTCATCACGCTGACCTTCTGGAACGCCGACGGCAGCCAGGCCGGCGCCTGCGGCAATGCCACACGCTGCGTGGCGCATCTTCTGATGAGCGAGAGCGGCGCCGACCGGCTGGAGATCCGCACCCGGCGCGGCATTCTGATCGCCGAGCGTCGGGGCGAGGCGATCTGGGTCAACATGGGCGCGCCGCAGCTCGACTGGCGCGAGGTGCCCCTGGCCCACGAGGCCGATCTTCTGCACCTGCCGCTGAGCGGCGATCCGGCGGCCGTCGGCATGGGCAACCCGCATTGCGTGCATTTCGTGGGGGACATCGCCTCGGTCGATGTCGCCGGCGCCGGCGCCGCGCGCGAGCATGACCCGCTCTTCCCCGAAGCGA
>JBNLCA010000483.1:0-5844 GCA_050303575.1 Paracoccaceae bacterium | reverse complement strand
CCCAGGATCAGGTTCAGGACGATCACCTCGAACGGCGCATGCTGGAGCCGGGCGATCGCCTCGCCCTGGCTGCGCGCCCGCGTCACCTCGATGTCCGGTCCCGTCATGGCACCGGCCCAGCGGCCGGCAAGTACGGGATCCGCCTCGACGATCAGAACCTTGCGCACCCGGTGTAGCCCCACATGTTCAGGAAACCCTTCTCCGCCCGTAACCGGCCGCGACCGCAGCGGACCCGGTTACCGTTGGGCAAGAGAGATTAACCGGAAGTGAACAGGGTTGGCAAACGTGCATGGCCGGCTGCACCGTGCCAGACCGTTGCCTATTCGGTGACGACTGATACTCTCCGCTCTGACTTTGTGGGAGGCCTGTTATGACATCGGTATTTCGCGCGGCGCTGGTCGCGTTCGTCCTGACCCCGTTCGCCGCCGGGGCGCAAGTCCAGTGCGGTGGCGGTTTCGGCAATTTCGTCGAGCGCATGAAGGCCGAGGCTGTCCGCATGGGCCACTCCGCCGACGCGGCGGCCCGGTTCTTCGGCGCCGCGCGCCAGGACCAGCGGACCCTGCGCGCCGACCGCTCGCAAGGCATCTTCCGCCAGGATTTCATCGAGTTCTCGCGCCGGGTGATCAGCCAGAGCCGGCTGAACAATGGCCGCCGCAACGCCGACCGCTACGCCAACCTCTTCAACTCGGCCCAGCGCAACTACGGCGTATCGCGCGGGGTACTTCTGGCCTTCTGGGCGCTCGAGACCGACTTCGGCCAGGTCCAGGGCGATTTCAACACGCTCAATTCGCTGATGACGCTGGCGCATGACTGCCGGCGGCCGGGCCTGTTCCAGCCGCAGGTCTTCGCGGCGCTCTCGCTCTTCGAGCGCGGCAGCTTCGATCTGAACACCACCGGCGCCTGGGCCGGCGAGATCGGCATGGTCCAGATGCTTCCCGGCGACATTCTCGAACGCGGGGTGGACGGTGACGGCGACGGACGGGTGACGCTGAAGACCTCGGTTCCGGACGCGATCATGTCCGGCGCGCGGATGCTGCAGCACCACGGCTGGCGCGCGGGCGAGCCATGGTTGCAGGAGGTCGTGGTGCCGCAGAACCTCGACTGGTCGAAGTCGGGGCTCGAGACGCAGCTGACGGTGTCGCAATGGGCGCAGATGGGCGTGCAGCCGCGCGCCGGCGGGCTGCCGAACGGCCGGATGCCGGCGTCGCTTCTCCTGCCGATGGGGCGCAAGGGACCGGCCTTCCTCGCCTATCCGAACTTCCGCGTGTTCTTCGACTGGAACAAGAGCTTCGTCTACGTGACGACGGCGGCCTATCTCGCGACCCGGATGGAGGGCGCCCCGGTCTACGACCCCGGCAATCCCGACCCGGCGCTTTCGGGCAACCAGATGGAGGCGCTGCAACGCAAGCTCGCCGCCCGTGGCCACGATGTCGGCGCGATCGACGGCATCCTGGGCGAAAAGACCCGCGCGGCGGTCCAGCGCGAGCAGATCCGCCTCGGCCTCCCCGCCGACGCCTGGCCAACGCGGGAACTGCTCGACCGCCTATAGAGAACCGCGAGCGGCGGGCATCACGCCCGCCCGCTTCCGTCGCCCAGGCAAATGCCCCCGCCGTTCGTCTCGCGAGCGATCATCCGCGGCCCGGATTGCAGAAATCTCCCGGCTCGTAGGCAAGCCATCGAGCCGCGGAGTAGTCATGTCGCGCCACTGCCTTGAATATCTCGACCGCCTCCGACCGATCCATGTGCGCCCGTGACGGATGCCAGATCATGCCGACTCCGCAGCAAGGGCAACCGGCGACGACGTGCTCGGACCCGGCCACTTGCGAGGCACGATTTGCCGAACCCAACGCATAGAAATAGTGGGCTTCCTTGCTGGCGGAACCGCTCATCAGTGTGCAGACGGCCAGGTCCCGTTTCACTTCGAGGGTCAGGTGGTGGGTATCCAGGCGCCCCAGATAAATCTGCCCCTCTTGGGGTACCGCGAGCGCTGCAAGCGCTGCGTCGACGGTTTGGACTGGGGCGGACGCAATATCATCCTGATAGACTGCCCAGAGGAGCGAAGTATCGACGAGCCTGGAGGGATCGGTCGCCCCCGCAAGCTCGCTCGCAAGCGGCTGGAACAGCGCCCCGCTTTCCAGATCAGCTTCGAACTCGGCGCGCCTCGCCTCTACGGCGGCGCGTGCCGGTCTCATGAGACAGTCCAGACAGAGGCCGTTCTGCCGCGCGGCAACCTTGGCTGACACACTGGCGCCGCAATCGATGCATGGGATCACCGCGTCTCCGGTGTCACGCCCGTTTCCGCGCTTCCAGAAGATCCAATCCACCATGCGAAAATACTGGCAGAGACCAATCGACCGCGGCAACCTCGAACGAGCCTCACGGCCGGATCTCGACCTCGGTGCCGATGCCCGCCACCCGCCAGAGCTCGTCCATGATCTCGTTCGTCACCGCGATGCAGCCGGCGGTCCAGTCGGAGGCGATCCTTTGCCGGCCGGTCACGCCCCGGGGCTGGCCGTGGATCATGATGTCGCCGCCGGCGCTGTAGCCGCCGGCCGAGGCGCGGACGAGGTCCTCGCGCTGCGGATAGTCGATGCCGAGCGAGAGGTAATAGCTGCTTTCAGGATTGCGCCGGTCGATGCGGAACACTCCCTCGGGCGTCCTCCCGTCGCCCTGCCGCTCCTTGTCGCCCTCGGGCGCGAAGCCGAGCGCGATACGGTAGACGCGGAGCGGCACGCCGTCCCGATAAAGCACCATCCGCCGCTCGGCCTTCTCGATCACGATCCGGTCGATCTGCCCGGTCAGCGGCTCCGGCGGACCGAAGCCGAACCAGTGGCCCCAGAGCATCGCCCCGGCCACGAGGGTCGCCCAGGCGGAGGACCGCAGCACCACGATCATTGCAGGTCCGCGAACGCCGCCTGAAGGCGCGTCACCGCCTCGGCCACACGCGCCCTCGGCGTGGCGAGGTTGAAGCGCATGAAGCCTTCCCCGCCGGTCCCGAAGGTCGCCCCGTGGTTCACCGCGATGCGCGCGTCCTTTTCGATCCGGCGGGCGATCTCGGCGTCCTCCATGCCGGTTCCGGAGAAGTCCACCCAGGCAAGGTAGGTCGCCTCAAGCGGCATCACGGCAACGCCGGGGAGCGCGTTCACCCCCTCGTCGAACAGCCGCCTGTTGCCGTTGAGGTACTGCATCAGCCCGTCGACCCAGGCCGCGCCTTCCGGCGAATAGGCCGCCGTCGCCATGTGGACGCCGAAGGAATTGGGCGAGATGCCCATTGCCATCATCGTCTTGCCGAAGGCCTCGCGCAGCGCCGGATCGGGTACGATGACGTTGCCGATATGGCTGCCGGCGATGTTGAAAGTCTTGGTGGTCGCCGTCATCATCACCAGCCGGTCCAGGATGTCAGGTGCCGCCAGCGTCATCGGGATGTGCTTCTTGCCGGGATAGACGAGGTCGTGGTGGATCTCGTCCGAGACCAGGATCAGGTCGTGCCGGACACAGAAATCGGCGACCTGGCGTAACTCGTCCGCCGTCCAGACCCGACCGCCGGGATTGTGCGGCGAGCAGAGGATCGCCATCTTCTCGCGGCCCGTCATCCGTGCGTCGTAGGCGGCGAAGTCCATCTCGTGGCGCCCGGCCCTGTTCACCAGTGGCATCTCGACCACCTCGCGGCCCGAGGCCCGGATCACCCGGGCGAAGGCATGGTACACCGGGGTAAAGACGACGATGCCGTCGCCGGGTGCGGTCCACGTCGAGATGCAGAGCGACGTGCCGTTGACGAGGCCGTGGGTAGAGAAGATCCAGTCGGGCTCGATAGCCCAGCCGTGGCGGTTCTGCATCCACCAGCCGATCGCAGACTTGTAGGCACGGTCGTCGCCGAAATAGCCGTAGACGCCGTGCTCGGCCAGCTTCTCGACCGCGCGCTGCACACAGGTCGGCGGCCGGAAGTCCATGTCGGCGACCCACATGGCGATTCCGTCGTCTGGCGAGACGCCATAGGCGCTCTCCATCGCGTCCCACTTGGCGCAATGCGTTCCGCGGCGATCGATCAGTTCGTCGAAGCGTTCGTCCAGGCTCATCGATATCCTCCTGCTCCTCACCAAGCTACGCGGGCGGACGGCGGCCGCAAGGGCCGTTGCACGAACGTGATCCATCGCCTAAATCCGGCGCATGGCCCTGAGAGAGATCCTGATCCACCCTGACCCGCGCCTCAAGAAGGTGACCGCGCCCGTTACCGAGGTGACGGACGAGTTGCGCCGGCTGGCCGACGACATGCTGGAAACCATGTACGATGCGCCCGGCATCGGCCTTGCCGCGCCGCAGATCGGCCAGATGATCCGGCTTCTGGTCATGGACTGCGCCGGCAAGGAGGGCGAGGAGCCACGGCCGATGGCGCTGATCAACCCCGAGGTCACCTGGTCCTCGGAGGAGACGAACACCTACGAGGAAGGCTGCCTCTCGATCCCCGAGCAATATGCCGACGTGGTGCGCCCGGCCGAGGTCAAGGTGCGCTGGACGACGCTCGACGGCGCGCCGGCCGAGGAGCATTTCACCGGCATCTGGGCGACCTGCGTGCAGCACGAGATCGACCATCTGAACGGCAAGCTCTTCATCGACTACCTGACACCGCTGAAGCGGCAGCTGATCACGCGGAAGATGGAAAAGCTCAAGCGCGAGCGGGCGCGGGCCTGAGGTTCAGGTGCGGTAGGCGCGCCAAGAGATGCGTCTTTCCGAATCAGGACATGACCGTCACCGCAACCGCGTCAGCACCGCGAGGCTTGCGTAACCGTCCGGCACCTCGCCGAGCGAACGCTGGTAGGCACGGACCGCGGCGATCGTGTTCGGCCCGATCTTGCCGTCGACGCCATAGGTCGAGAAGCCCGCCGCCGTCAGCCGCTCCTGTAGCTCGATCCGTTCCTCCAGCGTCAGCGCCCGGTCCTCGCGCGGCCAGTCGTGCAGGATCGGCCCGCCCCCCTTCAGCCGGTCGGCAAGGTGCCCGACGGCGATCACGTAGGCGTCGGCGGTGTTGTACTTCTCCAGGACGTGGAAGTTCTCGAAGATCATGAAGGCGGCGCCCCGGTGGCCGGCGGGCAGAAGGATCGAGGCCGGGCCGTTGTCGGGGACTTCCCTGCCATTCGTGTCGCGGATGCCCAGCGCCGCCCAGTCGGCGGCGGATTTCTTCACCCGCTCGCCGGTGATGCCGTAGTCGAATCCCTCGGGTAGGGTGACCTCGACTCCCCAGGGCTGGCCCCGGATCCAGCCCCAGTGCGCGAGATACGCCGCCGTCGAGGCGAGCGCGTCGGTCGGATCGTCCGACCAGATGTCGCGCCGCCCGTCGCCGGTATGATCGACCGCGAAACGCAGGAACGAGGACGGCATGAACTGGGTGTGCCCCATTGCGCCGGCCCAGCTGCCCTTCATGTTCGCCGGCGCCGTGTCGCCGTTCTGAAGGATGGTCAGCGCGGCGATCAGCTCGTTCTCGAAGAACACGGCGCGCGTGCTCCCGAAGGCAAGCGAGGAAAGTGCCCGGATGATCGAATGGTCGCCGCGCACCGCACCATAGGCACTTTCAAGCCCCCAGATCGAAGCGACGATCTCCTTCTCGACGCCATACTTCTCTTCAAGCTCGCCCAGAAGCGCACCGCGCCGGGCAAGCGCCGTCTCGCCCCGAGCGATCCGGTCGTCCGAGACGGCGGTGCCGAGATAGTCCCAGATCGTCTTGGTGAATTCGTTCTGGTGCAGTTCGCGGTCGATCACCACCGGGTCGTAGGTGACGCCCGCTAGCGCCGCGTCGAGCGTCGCGGCGCTGATCCCCTTCGCCTCGGCGCGGGTGCGGAACCCCGCCAG
>JBNLCA010000482.1:0-12316 GCA_050303575.1 Paracoccaceae bacterium | reverse complement strand
GCTGGTGACGGCCGACAACCTTGTGCAGATGTTCTTTGGGTGGGAGGGCGTGGGCGTCGCCTCATACCTTCTGATCGGGTTCTATTACCGCAAGGCATCCGCCAACGCCGCCGCGATCAAGGCCTTCGTCGTCAACCGGGTCGGCGATTTCGGCTTCGCGCTCGGCATCTTTGGCCTGTTCTACCTGGTCGACTCGGTGAGTTTCACCGACGTCTTCGCCAAGGCGCCGGACCTGGCCGAGACCGAGCTGACCTTCCTCTGGACCCAGTGGAACGCGGCGAACCTGCTTGCCTTCCTCCTCTTCGTCGGCGCGATGGGCAAGTCGGCGCAGCTGTTCCTGCACACCTGGCTGCCGGACGCGATGGAGGGCCCGACGCCGGTCTCGGCGCTGATCCACGCCGCGACGATGGTCACGGCGGGCGTCTTCCTCGTCTGCCGCATGTCGCCGCTCTTCGAGTTCGCGCCCGAGGCCAAGCAGTTCGTCATGTTCATCGGCGCCACGACCGCGTTCTTCGCGGCGACCGTCGGCCTGGTCCAGAACGACATCAAGCGCGTCATCGCCTATTCGACCTGCTCGCAGCTCGGCTACATGTTCGTGGCGGCCGGCGCGGGCGTCTACGGCGCGGCGATGTTCCACCTCTTCACCCACGCCTTCTTCAAGGCGATGCTGTTCCTCGGCGCCGGCTCGGTCATCCACGCGATGCACCACGAGCAGGACATGCGGAACTACGGCGGCCTTCGCAAGAAGATCCCCTACACCTTCTGTGCGATGATGATCGGCACGCTGGCCATCACCGGCGTCGGCATCCCGCTTACCCATATCGGCTTCGCCGGGTTCCTCTCGAAGGACGCGATCATCGAGAGCGCCTTTGCCTCGGGGTCGGGCTACGCCTTCTGGATGCTGGTCATCGCCGCGCTATTCACCTCGTTCTACTCGTGGCGGCTGATCTTCATGACCTTCTACGGGACCGAACGGGGCGACCACCACGCGCACGAGCATGCGCATGAAAGCCCGATGGTCATGATCCTGCCGCTGGGCGTCCTTGCGCTCGGCGCGATCTTCGCCGGCATGGTCTGGTACGGATCCTTCTTCGGCGACCACCACAAGGTGAACCAGTTCTTCGGCATCGGCAGCGAGCCGCATTCGGCCACGATGGTCGTCGCGGAATCGCCCGAGGCGGTCGAGGGGCAGGCCGAGGAAGGCCACGGCGCCCCGGCCGGGGACCATGCCGAGGCCGGCGGCGAAGCGGGCCACGGCGAGGCGCTGGCCGCACCGGGCGACGGCGCGATCTACATGGGCGCCGACAACCACGTTCTGGAGATGGCGCACGAGTCGCCGCGCTGGGTCCGCGTCTCGCCCTTCATCGCGATGGTGATCGGCCTTGCGCTCGCCTGGCTCTTCTACATCGGCGAGCCGCAGATCCCGGGCCAGCTGGCGCGCAACCAGCCCTATCTCTACCGGTTCCTGCTGAACAAATGGTACTTCGACGAGATCTACGACTTCCTCTTCGTGCGCCCTGCCAGATGGCTTGGCCGGACTCTGTGGAAGCGCGGTGACGGCAATGTCATCGACGGCACGATCAACGGTATCGCGATGGGCGTCGTGCCCTTCTTCACCCGCCTCGCCGGGCGGATGCAGTCGGGTTACGTCTTCACCTATGCCTTCGCCATGGTGATCGGGATCACGCTTCTCGTCACCTGGGTCACGCTGAACGGGGGAGCGCGCTGATGGAAAACGTCCTCTCCATCGTCACCTTCATCCCCGCCGTCGCGGCGCTGATGCTGGCGCTCTTCCTGCGCGGTGACGACGCGGCCGCGCGCAAGAACGCCAAGTGGGCGGCGCTGATCGCGACGACCGCCTCGTTCCTCGTCTCGCTTGCCGTGCTGGGCGGTTTCGATCCGGCGAACCCGGATTTCCAGTTCGTCGAGGAGAAGAAGTGGATCTTCGGTCTGACCTACAAGGTCGGGGTCGACGGCATATCGGTCCTCTTCGTGATGCTGACGACCTTCCTGATGCCGATCACGATCCTGTCGTGCTGGAACGTCGAGACGCGCGTCAAGGAATACATGATCGCGTTCCTGCTGCTCGAGACCCTGATGCTGGGCGTCTTCGTGGCGCTCGACCTGGTGCTCTTCTACCTCTTCTTCGAGGCCGGCCTCATCCCGATGTTCCTGATCATCGGCATCTGGGGCGGCAAGGACCGGATTTACGCAGCCTTCAAGTTCTTCCTCTACACCTTCCTCGGCTCGGTCCTGATGCTGGTCGCCATGGTGGCGATGTACTACGACGCCGGCACCGCCGACATCCCGTCGCTTCTGAACCACCAGTTCGGCTCCGAGACGATGAACGTGATGGGCTTCCAGATCGTCGGCGGCCTGCAGACGATCCTGTGGCTGGCCTTCTTCGCCTCGTTCGCGGTGAAGATGCCGATGTGGCCGGTCCATACCTGGCTTCCCGACGCGCACGTCCAGGCGCCGACCGCCGGGTCCGTGGTGCTTGCGGCGATCCTCCTGAAGATGGGCGGCTACGGCTTCCTGCGCTTCTCGCTGCCGATGTTCCCGGTCGCCTCGGATCTCCTTGCGCCGCTGGTCTTCTGGATGAGCGCGATCGCCATCGTCTACACCTCGCTCGTTGCGCTGGCGCAGGAGGACATGAAGAAGCTGATCGCCTATTCGTCCGTCGCCCACATGGGCTATGTCACGATGGGCATCTTCGCGGCGAACCAGCAGGGGATCGACGGCGCGATCTTCCAGATGCTGTCGCACGGCTTCATCTCGGGCGCGCTCTTCCTCTGCGTCGGCGTCATCTACGACCGGATGCACACGCGCGAGATCTCGGCCTACGGCGGGCTCGTCAACCGCATGCCGGCCTATGCGCTGGTCTTCATGCTCTTCACCATGGCCAACGTCGGGCTTCCGGGCACATCGGGCTTCGTGGGCGAATTCCTGACGCTGATGGGCATCTTCCAAGTCAACACCTGGGTCGCCGCCGTCGCCGCCTCGGGCGTGATCCTTTCGGCCGCCTACGCGCTCTGGCTCTACCGCCGGGTCGTCTTCGGCGACCTGATCAAGGAAAGCCTGAAGACCATCTCGGACATGACCGTGCGCGAGAAGGCGATCTTCGCGCCGCTCATCGCCATGACGATCCTTCTGGGCATCTATCCCAGCCTCGTCACCGACATCATCGGACCGTCGGTTGCCAATCTCATCGGCAACTACCAGACGGCCCTGAACGAAGCGGGCGCCACGCTGCGCCTGGCCCTGCACTGAGGAGACCGGCATGAGCGCCGATCTGAACGTCGTCCTCCCCGAAATCGCGCTGGCGATCTATGCCATGCTGGCGCTTCTGTGGGGCGCCTATCTCGGACGCGAAAAGACCGCCTCGACGATCCTGTGGGCCACGGTCGCGGTCTTCCTTGTCATCGCCTTCTGGATCGGCACCTCGGGCCCGACCCGCGGCTGGGCCTTCGGGGGCATGTTCCTGAACGACGCGTTCTCTCGCTTCGCGCAGGTCACGATCCTTCTCTCGGCCGCCGCCGTCCTCCTGATGAGCGAGGGCTACATGGTCCGCCGCGGGATGCTGAAGTTCGAATATCCGATCCTCGTCGCGCTCTCGGTTCTCGGCATGATGGTGATGGTCGCGGCGGGTGACCTCATCGCGCTCTACATGGGGCTCGAGCTTCAGTCGCTGGCGCTCTACGTCATCGCCGCCAGCCGCCGCGACAGCATCAAGTCGACCGAAGCGGGCCTGAAGTACTTCGTCCTCGGCGCGCTGTCCTCGGGCCTCCTGCTCTACGGCGCCTCGCTGGTCTACGGCTACACCGGCACCACCGACTTCGCCGGGATCATCCGCGTGGCGGGGGCCGAGGAGCAGCTCTCGGTCGGCCTCCTGATGGGCCTCGCCTTCCTCTTCACCGGTCTCGCCTTCAAGGTCTCGGCCGTGCCCTTCCACATTTGGACGCCGGATGTCTACGAAGGCGCGCCGACCCCGTTGACGGCCTTCTTCGCGACCGCCCCCAAGGTCGCCGCGATGTGCCTCTTCGCTCGCGTCGCGTTCGATGCCTTCGGCCCGGCCAATGCCGACTGGGGCCAGATCGTCGCGTTCCTCTCGGTCGCCTCGATGTTCCTCGGCGCCATCGCCGCGATCGGACAGACCAACATCAAGCGGCTGATGGCCTATTCCTCGATTGCACACATGGGCTTCGCGCTGATGGGTCTTGCGGCGGGGTCCGAGCTCGGCATCAAGGCGATGCTCCTCTACATGACGATCTACGTCACGATGAACGTCGGCACATTCGCCTTCATCCTGACCATGTCGCGCGACGGCAAGCCGGTCACCGACCTCGCCAGCCTGAGCATGTATTCCAGGCAGAACGGCACCCGCGCGCTCGCCATGCTGGTGCTGCTCTTCAGCCTTGCCGGCGTGCCGCCGTTCCTCGGTTTCTTCGCCAAGCTGGGCGTTCTTCAGGCGGCGGTCGATGCGCACATGACCTGGCTCGCCGTCGCGGGCGTGATCGCCTCGGTCATCGGTGCCTTCTACTACCTGCGCATCGTCTACTACATGTATTTCGGCGAGGAGGCCGAGCCGCTCGACAAGGTGCGCGCCCGCATCCCGGCCTTCTTCCTCGTCGCCTCGGCCATCGTCATGGTGGCCGGCGCGGTGAACCTCTTCGGGATCGAGGGGCTGGCGGCATCGGCGGCGCAGGCCCTTGCCCGCTGAGGACTGGCCCGAGGGCTACGAGAAGATCGTCCTCGACGAGGTCGACAGCACCAACGCCTATGCCATGCAGATCGGCCCGGCGATGTCGGTGCCGACCTGGATTCTGGCGCTGAACCAGACAAACGCGCACGGACGGCGCGGACGGAGCTGGTCGATGCAGCCCGGCAACTTCGCCGCCACCCTGGTCATGCGACCCGAAGGGCCGCCCGAGAAGGCCGCCTTGCGCTCGTTCGTCGCCGCGCTTGCCGTTCTCGAAGCCATCGAGGACGTCACCGGCCGCACCGAGGGTCTCTCGCTCAAATGGCCGAACGATGTCCTCTTCCACGGCGGCAAGGTGGCCGGGATCCTGCTTGAAAGCGTCGGTACGGGGCAGGGGGCGCTGCAACTCGCCGTCGGTATCGGCGTCAACCTGATGTCCGCGCCCGAAGCGCACGAGGTCGACGAGGGCGCCGTGCGTCCGGCCTCGCTCCGGGGCGAGACCGGCGCCCTGGTCAAGCCTGAGGATTTCCTCGCCTTTCTCGCCACCGCCTTCGCCAAGCATGAACGCGCGTTGGCGACCTTCGGCTTCGCGCCGGTCCGCGCCGCCTGGCTCATGCGCGCCGCGCGGCTGGGCGAGGAGATCACCGCGCGCGCCGGCACCGCCACCCACAAGGGCACGTTCGAAACGGTGGACGAGACCGGCGCGCTCGTGCTGAAAACGGCCGAGGGGCGCCAGGTCATCCCGGCGGCCGACGTCTACTTCTAGGGGAGGGGGCGATGCTTCTCTGCATTGACTGCGGCAACACCAATACCGTCTTCTCGGTCTGGGACGGCGAAGCGTTCCTCTGCACGCTGCGCACCTCGACCGAGCATCAGCGCACGGCCGACCAGTATTTCGTCTGGCTCTCGACGCTGATGGAGCATCACAGGATCCCGATGGAGATCGACGAGGTCATCATCTCCTCGACCGTGCCGCGCGTCGTCTTCAACCTGCGCGTCCTTTCGGACCGCTACTTCGACTGCCGGCCCCTCGTCGTCGGCAAGCCCGATTGCCTGCTGCCCTACCAGCCTCGCGTCGACCAGGGCACGCAGGTCGGCCCCGACCGACTGGTCAACACGACCGGCGCCTACACCCGCCACGGCGGCAACCTGATCGTCGTCGATTTCGGCACCGCCACCACCTTCGACGTCTGCGCCGAGGACGGCGCCTATGTCGGCGGCGTGATCGCGCCCGGCGTCAACACCTCGCTCGAGGCCCTGCACATGGCGGCCGCGGCTCTGCCGCACGTTGACGTCACGAAACCCCAGGCCGTGATCGGGACCAACACCGTCGCCTGCATGCAATCGGGGATCTTCTGGGGCTATGTCGGCCTCGTCCGGGGCATCTGCGACCGGATTCGTGGCGAATATGACAAGCCGATGAAGATCATAGGCACCGGCGGGCTTGCGCCGCTCTTCGCGCAGGGCGATGTTCTCTTCGACACGATCGAGGACGACCTTACGATGCACGGGCTGACCGTCATCCACCGCTACAACAGGGACCACGGCAGCACATGAGCAAGAAGAACCGCCTGATCTACCTGCCGCTCGGCGGCGCCGGCGAGGTCGGGATGAACGCCTATGTCTACGGCTACGGGCCCGAGGGCAACGAGCGGCTGATCCTGGTCGATGCCGGCGTGACCTTCCCGGACATGGAGACGACGCCGGGCGTCGACCTGATCATGCCGGACATCGCCTGGCTTGCCGAACGGGTCAGCCAGCTCGAGGCGATCTTCATAACCCACGCGCACGAGGACCATATCGGCGCGCTCGCCCATCTGTGGCCCAAGCTTCGCGCCCGCGTCTATGCGCGCAAGTTCACGGCCGAGATCGGCAAGGCCAAGTTCGAGGAGGTCGGCCTCGACACGTCGATCATCGGCGTGGTCAGTCCCTATCCGCAGGAGGTCTCCGCCGGCCCCTTCAAGGTCTCGTTCCTGCCGGTCGCCCACTCGATCCCGGAAAGTTCTGCGCTGGTCATCGAGACGCCGGCGGGCCGGATCCTGCATACCGGCGACTTCAAGCTCGACGGCAATCCGATGGTGGGCGAGCCGTTCGAGGCCAAGCTCTGGCACGAGGTCGGCCGCAAGGGGATCAAGGCTCTGGTCTGCGACTCGACGAACATCTTCGTCGACCGCCAGGGCCGGTCCGAGGCCACCCTCGGCCCCGAGATCGCCAAGCTGATCTTCGACTCGCCCGGCCTCGTCGCGGCCACCACCTTCGCCTCGAACGTCGCCCGCATCCGAACGCTTGCCGTCGCGGCCGAGGATGCCGGCCGTTCCGTCGTCGTGATGGGCCGCGCCATGTTCCGCATGATCGAGGCGGCCGAGTCGACCGGCATCCTGACCGACCTGCCGCGCCTCCTGACGCCGGAAGAGGCCGAGGACGTCCCTCGCGAACGGCTCGTCCTCATCGTCACCGGCAGCCAGGGCGAGCGGCGCGCCGCCTCGGCCCAGCTCTCGCGCGGCAAGTATCTCGGATTCGAGATGAAGGCCGGCGACACGTTCCTCTTCTCGTCGAAGACGATCCCCGGCAACGAGAAGTCGGTGGGCCGGATCATCAACGCCTTCTCCGAGATCGGCGTCAACGTGGTCGAGGACCGGGACGGCAGCTACCACGTCTCGGGCCACGCCAACCGGCCCGACCTCGAGGCCGTTCACCGGCTGATGAAGCCCGCCATGCTGATCCCGATGCACGGCGAGCACCGGCACCTCGCCGAGCACGCCCGCGTCGGCGCGGCCGCCGGCATCCCGACCGAGGTGGTCCCGAACGGAACGATGGTCGATCTGTCCGGCGCCAAGCCGCAGATCGTCGAACATGTCGAGACCGGCCGCACCTATCTCGACGGCTCGGTCCTCATCGGCGCGCTCGACGGCGTGGTCCGCGACCGGCTGCGCATGGCGCTCTTCGGGCACGTCATGGTCACCCTCATCGTCGAGGAGGATTCGCCGCTCGGCGATGCCTGGGCCGAGATCATGGGCCTGCCCGAGACCGGCCGCTCGCGCGCGCCGCTGGCCGAGACGATCGAGATCGAGGTGAACGAGTTCCTCAAGCGCGCCGACAAGAAGATCATGCGCGACGACGACAAGATCGAGGAAACCGTGACCCGCATCGTCCGCCAGGCCGCGCTCGAGGAGGTCGGCAAGAAGCCCGAAGTGACCGTCGTCATCAGCAGGCTTTCGACCTGACCGCCCCCTTGCCGCGCCCGGATGCCGCTGCTAGGGCTGAAATCTGACGATTTCGCTCGGGGAATGAACGGCTTGGATCCCGCTCCCGCACGGCTGCTCGCCGAAGGGCTGACCCGGCGCTTCGGCGCCCGGGCGGTGGTCGACGACGTCTCGCTGTCGTTGGTCGCCGGGCAGATCAGCTGCCTTCTCGGCAATTCGGGCTGCGGCAAGTCGACCACCCTGCGCCTTCTCGCCGGGGTCGACCGCCAGACCGCGGGCCGGGTCCTGGTGAACGGGGCCACCGTTTCGGACGATAGCCTGCATTTGCCGCCGGAGCGCCGCTCGGTCGGCCTGATGTTCCAGGATTTCGCGCTCTTCCCGCATCTCACGGTCGAGGGAAACGTCGCCTTCGGCCTGACCGGCACCCGCGATGCGAAGGCGGCGCGCGTGGCAGAGCTCCTCGAGCGGGTCAGCCTTGCCGGCTTCGGCCCGAAATATCCCCACGAACTCTCCGGCGGCGAGCAGCAGCGCGTGGCGCTCGCCCGCGCGCTCGCGCCGCGCCCGCCGATCCTTCTGATGGACGAGCCCTTCTCGGGCCTCGACGAGCGACTGCGCGACGACATCCGCGACACGACGCTCGACGTCCTCAAGTCCGAGGGCACCGCCGTCCTTCTCGTCACCCACGAGCCGGGCGAGGCGATGCGGATGGCCGACGAGATTCTCCTGATGCGCGCGGGCCGCATCGTCCAGCGCGGTGCGCCGTACAACATCTACAACCGCCCGGTGGATCTGAAGGCCGCCGCCTTCTTCTCCGACGTCAACGTCATCCGCGGCCGCGTCCAGGGCGCGCTGACCGAAACGCCTTTCGGCCAGTTCCTTGCGCCCGGCGTGCCCGACGGCTCGTCCGTGGACATCGTGATCCGTCCCCAGCACCTTCGTATCGACTTCGACCGCAGCGGCCGCGGCCCGCACCCGACGCCCGGGACCGGCACGCCGGCCCGTGGCGTGGTCGAACGCGCCCGCTTCATGGGCAAGGAAAGCCTCGTGGAGTTCCGCATGGACTTCGACGGGTCGGTCCTCAAGGCCACCGTGCCCGCGGTGTTCCTCCCGGCGCCCGGAACGCCCATGTGGCTGATGATACGGCGCGACCGCTGCTTCGTCTTTCCCGCGCACTGACGGATCTGGACCGCCGTGCCCCGGTCCGTCGCCTGCTATCCCTGCGCAATCGAAGGATATTTTGCCCGGGCGAGCGCGACGGCCATCTCGCGCAGGTCCGCCGCCCGGTCTGCCTGCCACCCCGCCCGATCGCGCCAGAGCGCCGGAAGGGGAACGGCGGCCTGCTCGCGGTCGCAGTCGAAATAGCCCATCGGCAGCCCGGTAAGTGCCGGCTCCGCCTCGCCGGCCACGTCCCAGATCAGCGTATGGCGGTCGTCCCGGGCGATCCGCTCGCGCACGTCGGCCAGTGCCGCCTCGGACCCTTCGAGGAGCTGGAGGTAGAGATCGTTCGCGTAAAGCAGCATTCCGCTCACGCCGAGCGCGCTGTTGTTGCGCTCGCAAGACCTAACGATGTCGAGGATCGCGGCCGGCCACGGCGTCACCCTCGGGTGGCTGCGATAGAGTAGCCAGCGCTCACTCAACTTAAGGTAACCTGATGATTCCTGTGGCGATTTTCAAATGTATACTGGTCCGCCACCGGACCCTTAACTTGCCTTTTCGGATATGGCCAAAAGGTCAGTTCGGGCGCAAATTACCCGGCCTTTCTGTCGGTTTGGGGCTTTGAAGTCGCGCCCCGAGGTCATAAATGTAGGGACACAATGGTGGACGCGCGTCAGGCGGGTTCGCCGCAGGGAGATATTCCATGCTGAACAACATCGGCCTTCCGGGCCTTCTGCTGATCGCCGTCGTCGTGCTCGTCCTCTTCGGACGCGGCAAGATTTCGTCGCTGATGGGCGAAGTCGGCAAGGGCATCACCGCCTTCAAGAAGGGCGTCAAGGACGGCACCCAGGAAATCGAGAACGCCTCCGCCCAGGACGCGCGCGACGTGACGCCCGAGGCCGAGAAGGACAAGGCCTGAGCACAGGCTGCGCCCGGGGGCGCGACTGAACCATGTTCGATATCGGCTGGTCCGAACTTCTTCTGATCGGGATCGTTGCGCTGATCGTGGTAGGCCCCAAGGACCTGCCGCGCATGTTCAACGCGCTCGGCCGCTTTACCGCCAAGGCCAAGGCGATGGGCCGCGAGTTCCAGCGCGCGATGGACGACGCCGCCAAGGACAGCGGCATGGCCGAGACCGCCAAGGACCTGCGCAATATCACCTCGAAGAAAAGCCTCGGGCTCGACAAGATCGAGGAAGCGGCGAAGAAGTTCGAGAAATGGGACCCGGTCAAGGACAGCCGCGCCAAGGCCGCCGCACCGGGTTCCGAGACGGCGAAGCTGGCCGAGGCTCGCGCCGCCGAGGCCGAGGCGCGCAAGGCGGCCGCAGCGCCGCCCCCGGCCGAAGCACCGGCCAAGCCTGCGCCCGCCAAGAAACCGGCCGCCAGGAAGCCCGCCGCCAATAAGCCCGCCGCGCCGCGCAAGAAGGCCGCGCCCAAGGCCAAGCCCGCCGCCAAGACGGGTGACGCATGAGCGCCCGCGACGACGACGAGATCGAGGACAGCTCGGCCCCGCTGATCGAGCATCTGGCCGAACTCCGGACCCGCATCCTGTGGTCCGTCGCCGCGTTTCTGGTCGCCATGGTCATCTGCTTCATGGTGGCCCAGCCGATCCTGGATTTCCTTCTGGGTCCGATCAAGGAAACGCTCCGCGCGCTCGGCGATCCCGATCCGAAGATGATCTTCACCGCGCCGCAGGAATACTTCTTCACGCTCATCCGCATCTCGGTCGTCGGCGGCCTGATGCTGGCCTTCCCGGTGATCGGCTACCAGATGTGGCGCTTCGTGGCGCCGGGTCTCTACCGGTCCGAGAAAAGCGCGTTCCTTCCGTTCCTGATCGCGTCGCCCGCATTGTTTCTTCTTGGCGCCGCTTTCGCCCAGTTCGTGGTGATCCCGCTCGCCATGGCGTTCTTCCTCGGCTTCGCCGACCTGCCGTCGCTGGTTTCGACCTTCGTCAGCGGCGAAGAGGTCGCGGCACCGCGCGACCAGATCGACATCGTCTTTCTCGGCAAGGTGAACGAGACGCTCGACATCACGCTCAAGATGATCGTCGCTTTCGGCCTCTGCTTCCAGCTGCCGGTCCTGCTGACACTGATGGGCAAGGCCGGGCTGACCTCCTCGCGCGGCCTGAGATCGGTGCGCAAGTACGCCGTCGTCGGTATCCTCACGGTGGCCGCGATCGTCACCCCGCCTGACGTCACGACGCAGGTCATCCTCTTCTCGGTCGTCTACGCGCTTTACGAGGTGTCGATCTTCCTCGTCGCCTGGGTCGAGCGCGACAAGGACAAGAAGGCACGCGAGGAAGGGATCATCGGCGAGGACGAAAGCCTCTTCGACGACCCCGAGGAGGAAGCCGACGCCGAGGCGCACGGCCCGTGAGCGATGACGTGAGCGAAGAGCTGCTGGCCCGCATCGCCGAGGCACTCGAACGCCTTGCGCCGCCGCCGTCCGCCGCGCCCGAATTCGGCGCCGGGGCCTTCCTCTGGCACACCGCGCCGGACCGGCTGGAAGCCGTGGCGCAGGTCTCGCGCGTGGCCCTGCCGCTCCTTGTCGGCATCGACCGGGCGCGCGACACGCTCCTGGCCAACACGTTCCAGTTCGCCCGGGGCCTGCCCGCCAACAATGCGCTCCTCTGGGGCGCGCGCGGCATGGGCAAGTCCTCGCTGGTGAAAGCGATCCACGCCGAGGTCCGCGCACAGGGCCACGACCTCAAACTCGTCGAACTCTCGCGCGAGGACCTTGCCTCGATCACCCGGCTCCTCGCGCTCCTGCGCGCCGCGCCGGACCGCCGGTTCCTGCTTTTCTGCGACGACCTCTCCTTCAGCCACGATGACCAGCATTACAAGGCGCTGAAGGCCGTGCTCGACGGCGGTGTCGAGGGCCGGCCCGAGAACGTCCTCTTCTACGCAACCTCGAACCGCCGGCACCTGATGCCGCGCGACATGATCGAGAACGAGCGCTCGACCGCGATCAACCCGTCCGAGGCGGTCGAGGAGAAGGTCTCGCTGTCCGACCGGTTCGGCCTCTGGCTCGGCTTCCACCCCTGCGGACAGGACGAGTACCTCGCCATGATCCGCGGCTACTGCGACGCCTTCGGGATCGCCATCGACGACGGCACGCTCCGCGCCGAGGCGGTGGAATGGGCCGCGACGCGCGGCGCCCGCTCGGGCCGGGTTGCCTGGCAATATGTCACCGACCTTGCCGGCCGGACCGGCGTGCGGATCTGATACCGAACGCCGGCTTCTCTTTTGGTCTCAAATATT
>JBNLCA010000481.1:0-9506 GCA_050303575.1 Paracoccaceae bacterium | reverse complement strand
ATGCTTCTGGCCGCGGGCGCCTACTGGCTGGTCGGTGTGCCGGCCGGTTACACGATCGGCATCCGTTCCGGCGGCGGGCCCGAGGGGATCTGGATCGGCCTCATCGTCGGGCTGATCGCGGCCTTCACGGGCCTTGCCCTGCGCTTTCGCTGGGCTCTCGCCCGGCCCGGGGCTCAGCCGGCCTGATCGGCCTTCTTGGCCAGCCGGTCGGCCTTCTTTCGCGCCAGCGTCGAGCGCAGGTCGTGCATCGCAAGAAGAAGCGCGTCGGTCACCTCTTCCAGCTGCTCGTCGGTCGCCTTCGACTGCACCCACTGCGTCGTCAGGTTCATGTAATCGACCGCCCGATGAATGTCGTCGATGTCGCGCCGGGCCAGAAGCGCCGTGCGGTGCTCCATCCATTCGCGGATCGCCGCCATGTCGGCGTCGCCCAGCTGCTTGCCGCCCTGCGGCTTGATCTCGCCGTTGCGGATGTTGATGACCGCGATCTGGTCCATCTCGATCCGGCGCTGGCGGTTCTCGGTGTCGACCTTGAAGACCGCGGCCCCGTTCTCGCGCACGCGGAAGTAGTAGTCGGGCAGGTCGCTCATCCGTCGGTGTCCCCGTTGTCGATGCAGCGCAGGAGCGAGCCGTCCTCGTCGACCAGCGCGAACATGCGCGGCGCGCCCTCGTGCTTGAAGAACCCCGTCAGACGCGGCTGGTCCTTCGGATCGTCGCTCAGTCCGACCCGGCGCCATTCGTCGTAGAGCGCATCGGGCTCGTCCACCCGCACGCAGGCGCTGAACCAGCTGGTTTTCGGATCGCAGCCCGGATGCGCGAAGAACTCGATCTCCAGCGGTCCGCGCCGCAGGATCATCCAGCCCTCGCCCCGGTAGTCCCGCCCGAAGCCAAGCGCGCCATAGAACCGCTCCGTGCGGTCGAAGTCGCGGCTGGGCAGGTTGGCGGTGACCCGGTTCATGCGTCCGTCAGGCCCTCGCAGAAGGTGATGATCCGGCCGCAGGCCTCTTCCAGCGCCTCGTCCGATGTGGCGTAGGAAATCCGGAAGTTCGGCGAAAGCCCGAAGGCCGCGCCGAAGACCACCGCCACCCCGGTCTCCTCCAGCAGCGCCGTGGCGAAGGCCTCGTCGTCGGTGATCTTCGTCCCGCCCTTCGAGACCTTGCCGATGCAGGCTGCGATCGACGGATAGACGTAGAACGCGCCCTCGGGCGTCGGGCAGTGAATCCCGGGCGCCCGGTTCAGCATCTCGACCACCATGTCGCGCCGACGCTGGAACAGCTCCTGGTTCGGCTTGATGAAATCCTGCGGACCGTTCAGCGCCTCGACGGCCGCATACTGGCTGATCGACGACGGGTTCGAGGTCGACTGCGACTGGATCAACCCCATCGCCTTGATCAGCTCCTTCGGTCCGGCCGCATAGCCGATCCGCCAGCCGGTCATCGCATAGGCCTTCGAGACGCCGTTCACCGTCAGCGTCCGGTCCTTCAGCCCCGGCTCGACCTGCGCCGGGGTGGTGAACTCGAAGTCGCCGTAGGTCAGGTGCTCGTACATGTCGTCGGTCATCACCCAGACATGGCTGTGCCGCATCAGCACGTCGGTCAGCGCCTTCAGCTCCTCGCGGCTGTAGGCCGCGCCGGTCGGGTTCGACGGCGAGTTGAAGAGGAACCACTTGGTCCTGGGCGTGATCGCCGCTTCCAGCTGGTCGGGCGTGATCTTGTAGCCGGTCTGCGTCGGCGCCTCGACAACGACCGGCTCGCCGCCCGCCAGAAGCACCATGTCGGGATAGCTCACCCAGTAGGGCGCCGGGATGATCACCTCGTCGCCGGGATTCAGCGTCGCCATGAAGGCGTTGTAGAGGACCTGCTTGCCGCCGGTCCCGACCGTCACCTGGTCGGGCGTGTAGTCCAGCCCGTTCTCGCGCTTGAACTTGGCGCAGATCGCCTGCTTCAGCTCGGGGATGCCGTCGACGGCGGTATATTTGGTCTTGCCCTCGTCGATGGCGCGTTTCGCCGCCGCCTTGATATTGTCGGGCGTGTCGAAGTCAGGCTCGCCGGCGCCAAGGCCGATCACGTCGCGCCCGGCGGCCTTCAGCTCGCGCGCCTTGTTGGTGACGGCGATCGTCGGCGAGGGCTTCACGCGGGCCAGCGTGTCGGACAGGAACGGCATGTCGGGTCACCGGTTTGAAGTTTCAGGCCATTCCTCTTATGGTGCCGCCCATCTGCGATCAAGTCAGGAGGACAGGCGCGTGAACGACTGGTTCAGCGACGAACAGGCAACCTTTGGCGACAGGCTGGCGGCGGCGCGCGAGGCGGCGGGCCTCGACCCGGCGGGACTGGCGCAACGGCTTGGCGTGCGCGAGAAGACCATCGTCGCCTGGGAAGAGGATCAGGCCGAGCCACGCGCCAACCGGCTGCAGATGATGGCCGGGATCCTGAATGTCACGCTGATGTGGCTGCTCACCGGCCGCGGCGAAGGCGTGGCGGCGCCCGACGAGGTCGAACGTCCGCAGGATGTCGAGGCGGTGCTGACCGACCTGCGGCTGATGCGCGCCGAGATGGGCCGCATGGCCGAGCGGATCGGCCTTCTGGAAAAGCGCCTGCGCAAGGCGTCGGAGGCGCGCGCTTGAGCGGAAACGAGGCGCCCGAGGCCCGGCTCAAGCGGCTCAGGATCCGCTCCTGGCGCCGCGGCACCAAGGAGATGGAACTGATCCTCGGCCCCTTCGCCGACGCCCAGCTCGGCGCGATGGCCGAGGGCGATCTGGTGCTGTACGACGCGCTTCTCTCCGAGAACGACCAGGACCTCTACCGCTGGGTCACGCACCCGGCCGAGGTGCCGGGCCAGTATCGCGACCTTCTTGGCAGGATCGTCGAAGCCCGCGGCCTTTAACGCTTCTTTGGGACAATTGCCGCTATTCCGGTCCGGAGACGACTTCCGGCGGAGAGCTTCATGACCATGAACGCACCCGTCCTGCCCGACGTGCGGCAGGGTTACCTGACCAGCTATCTCGAGACGCTTGCGCTGATCGAGCGGCTGCATCGCCTTCTGCTCGACGTCATCAAGGACGAGTTCGAGCGGCTCGGCGTGCTCGAGATCAACTCGGTGCAGGCGCTCCTGCTCTTCAACGTGGGCGAGAACGAGGTGACGGCGGGCGAGCTGAAAAGCCGCGGCTACTACCAGGGTTCGAATGTCAGCTACAACCTGAAGAAACTGGTGGAACTGGGCTACATGCACCACCAGCGTTGCGAGATGGACCGCCGCTCGGTCCGCGTGCGCCTGACCGAGAAGGGCCGCCACGTCCGCTCGCTGGTCGCGGCCCTCTTCGAGCGGCATGCCGGCGGGCTCGACGAGCGCGCGGTCATCGATCTCGAACGGCTCGACGAGACGACCGCAGCGCTGAAGGTGATCGAACGGTTCTGGTCGGACCAGATCCGCTACATCTACTGACCGCGGGCAGGCCGGCCGTAAAAGTTTTCGAAAACTTTTGCAAATTTCTTCGAAGAAATTTGGCCACCGGCCCGCGTCGCGGCTCACCGCAGCGGTTCGGCCCAGCCCACCATCAGAGTGTCTAGCTCGCGGATCAGCTTGCGGCGCATCGCCTCGCCGAAATCCTCGAACCCTTCGGCGGTCTCGACGAATGCGCCCGGCCCCTTGATGACCCGCGCCCTGTAATAGTTGGAAAGCGCGCCCATGCGGTTGGGGTTGAGCTCGTGGTCGATGGGGAAATCCGCCCCGATCACCAGCCCGTTGATCGAGACACCCGCCAGGCTTTCGTCCAGCCGCGCATCCTCGGGCCGCGGCCAGTCGTTGTTCTGCCCGTCGCCCGAGACATCCAGCGTGAATTCCAGGCACGAGGGCGCACGGTCGAAAAGCGCCCCGGCATAGAGCAGCGCCGCCCCGATGCCGGTCGTGCTCTGCTCGGCCAGCACCTTGTCCGCCTCGATCGCTGCGGCCACACCCTCGAGGTCGGCCCCGGTGCGGACCTCGGTCCAGTCGACCAGGAGCCGTTGGTACTCGGCGCTCGACCATTCGAAGACGGCCAGCCACACCGGCGGCCCCGGGGCCAGGAACGCCTCGCGCACTTCGTCGTCCCGAAGCGCATAGGCCAGTCCGCGCGATTGAAGCTGGTACTCGCGGTAATCGACCGAGGCCGAGACATCGATCGCCAGCACCAGGGCCTGACGGCACTCGGCGAAGGCCGGCGCGGCCGAAAGAAGAAGCGCCAGAAGCCAGCGCATCAGCCTTCCTCCTCGCCGGTCACGATCAGCCCGCCAAGCATCGGTCCCGTCAGCTCGCGCTCGAGCTTGCGGCGGATGGCGCGCGGAAAGTCGAGATGGGTGGGCGCCACCTCGACGAAGGCGCCAGGACCGCGCACCACGCTCTGCCGGTAGTAAAGCACGACGTCGGTCTCGTGTCCGCCGATGGCCAGGCCGTTGACCAGCATCGTGCCGAAATCCTCGCGTTCGTAGACACGCGTCGGCGTCAGCCAGTCGTTGTTCCGCCCGTCACCCGAGAGGTCGAGCGTCCTTGCCGCGCAGACCGGCGCATCGTCGAAAAGATCGAGCGCGTAATCCAGCGCCGCGCCGATCGCCGTCGGCTGCCAGATCGGCAGGCGCACATGGTCTTCCATCGTCGCGATGACCGCCTCGAGGTCGTCCTCGGTCTCGATCATGCGCCAGTCCAGGACAAGGTCCTGGTAGCGCCGCCCGCCCCACTCGAAGATCGCCAAAGCCACCTTGTCGTCGGGCGCAAGGAACGCGCGCCGGATCTCCTCGTCCTGGAGCGCGGCGATGATCCCGGCGCGCTGCACCGTGTAGTCGGCATCGTCGACCGAGTTCGAGACGTCAAACCCCAGCGCCAGCGCCAGCCGGCATCCCGCCACCGCGGGGGCGGCCACGGTGGCGAGGCCAAGTCCGAGGACGAGGGCCCGAACCACCGATTCGCAGGATCCCGCACCAGCCATGCCCCGACTTTAGCGCGTTCGGGCCAATCCGGACGGACATTTTCGTGAACGGGTGCCGTCACTCCTGCCGGGCGCGCAGCCATGCCAGGACTTCCGGCGAAAGGCGGAAGTGACCGGTGATGCGGTGATCGAACAGCATATCATCGGTTCGCGCGCCCCAGCCGATGTTGTGCGTGACATAGGGCCGGCCGGACGGCGCCAGCCGGTCCGCGATGATGCCGATATGCGGCACGCCGCTCCCCGCCAGGCGGAACGAGACGACGTCACCGGGAAGGTAATCGGCCGGATCGTCGCTGATCGGGGCCGCCGCGCCCGCCCGCGTGAACAGCGTCTCGAGGTTCGGCACACGGCGATGGTCGATGTTGCGGTCGGTCGTCGAAAGGCCCCAGAGCGCCGGATAGGCGGCGAAGTCGGCCTTCATGTCGCGGTTCACCACCTGTTGCAGGTCGATCCCCAGCGCATCCCGCATCGCCCGGATCACCACGTCGGTGCACACGCCGCGCAGACGCGGCAGGTCGCCGCCGGGAAACTCCAGGGCGATGTAGCGCGGATCGTAGATCAGCGTCACGCCGACCTGGCTCGCCGCGGCCTCGGCCAGGGGGTCGGCCAGCGCCGCCCCCGGCAGAAGCAGGGCAAGGGCGAGGGCCCTTACCAATGCCCGGTATTCTCCATGCTCTTCCACGGCTCGGCCGGCTCTAGCGCCTCGCCGATCTGCAGAAGCTCGATCGAGATGTTGTCGGGCGAGCGCACGAAGGCCATCCGGCCGTCGCGCGGCGGCCGGTTGATCGTCACCCCGTTCGCCTGCAGATGGGCGCACATCTCGTAGATGTTGCCGACGCCGTAGGCGAGGTGGCCGAAATGCCGGCTGTCCGACGGCAGGCCGGTGTCGCCGTCCCAGTTGTAGGTCAGCTCGACCGGGCACTCGGGCTGACCCGGCGGCGCCATGAAGACCAGCGTGAAGCGCCCGCCCTCGTTGTCGATCCGCCGCGTCTCCTCGAGGCCCATAAGCCTGTAGAATTCCATGGATTTCTCGAGGTCCTTCACCCTGACCATGGTGTGAAGATACTTCACCTGCATCTGCTCAATCCTTGCGTGAATGGGCCTCGACCCTACCCCCGGGCCGCGGCGGAAGTCCACCGCCCGCCGGACGACGATAGCCACTTGCTTTTGGCAATGGACGTGCGATTGCTGTGACAGAATTGGGAAGGGAGTGGTGTGACATGAGGGTTCTCGTGACCGTCGCGGCACTGTCCGCAATGGCATTTCCGGTTGCAGGCCAGGACTGGAGCGGCTTCTACGCAGGCCTATCTGCCGGCAAGGCCTCGGGCGACATGCAATACTTCAACAACGGCGCGCCCGACACGCGCGAAGACATCGACGGCTCCCGCGCAGGCCTCTTCGCGGGCTACAACGTGCAGTCCGGGGCGCTGGTCTACGGCGGTGAACTGGCCTGGTCCACTGGCGACGTCGAGTTCGCCCCGGGCTACGGGTTCACCGACTTTCTCGACGTAAAGGGCCGCCTCGGCTACGCGACCGGCACCGTCCTCGTCTACGGGACCCTCGGCTACACCACCGGAAACTGGGAGGAGGAGGGGTTCCCGGCCCTCACGTCCGACGGCCTCGCCTACGGGCTTGGCATGGACGTCAGGGTCTCGGACCGCTTCTTCGTCGGCGGTGAGTATCTCTGGCGCAAGATCGAGAGCGAGCATTTCCCCGCGCCCGTGTCACAATACAACGTGGATGGGGACTTCGGTACCTTCAGCCTTCGCCTGGGTCTGCGCTTCTAGCTGCATCTAGCGGTTTTCCCGGCCGCGCCTACCGTATAGTGTGGCCTCCAGACTCAATTGTCCGGAGGCCTCCATGCCCGTAACGCCCGACCAGCTTGCCGAGATCGAGGCCGCCCGCGCGACCCCGCGCCAGACATTGCGCGCCGTGTCGGACGGTATGGAGGCGCACCTTTACAAGGCGCACGAGGTGCTCGACCACGGGCTCGTCCGGGTCATCGACTACATGGGCGACGACGCCGCCATCGTGCAGGCGGCCCGTGTCAGCTATGGCGCCGGCACCAGACATGTCTCGAACGACGAGGGGCTGATCCGCTACCTGATGCGGCACTGGCACTCGACCCCGTTCGAGATGTGCGAGGTCAAGTTCCACGTCAAGCTGCCGGTCTTCGTGGCCCGCCAGTGGATCCGCCACCGCACGGCCAACGTCAACGAATACTCGGCCCGCTACTCGATCCTCGACCGCGAGTTCTACATCCCCGCGCCGGACCAGCTGGCCGCCCAGTCGACCGTCAACAACCAGGGCCGGGGGGCGCTTCTCGAAGGGGCCGAGGCGCAGCGCGTCCTCGACATGCTCAGGGACGACGCCACCCGCGCCTACGACCATTACGAGGAGATGCTCTCCCAGGACGGCCAGCAGGGCCTCGCCCGCGAGCTCGCCCGGATGAACCTGCCGGCCAACGTCTACACGCAGTGGTACTGGAAGATCGACCTGCACAACCTTTTCCACTTCCTGCGCCTGCGCGCCGACGCCCACGCCCAGTACGAGATCCGCGCCTATGCCGAGGCGATGTGCGCCATCACGAAGGACTGGGTCCCGCTCGCCTACGCCGCGTTCGAGGACTACCGTCTCGGCGGCACGACCGTTTCGTCTCGAGCAATTGACTGCCTGCAAAGGATGCTCAAGGGTGAGGCCGTCACCCAGGAAACCTCGGGCATGTCCAAGGGCGAATGGCGTGAATTTGCCGCCGTCTGGCTCGGAAACGCATAGATGATCCTGCTGAAGTCCATTCCGTTGTCGCTCGGCGTCCTCTGGCGCTTCTTCATCGTGATGGCGGTCTTCTTTCCCATCGCCTTCGTCGTCACCGCCGTCTTCAGCCTGATCCCGATCATCGGCTCGGTCGTCTCGACCGTCGTCTCGGCCTTCGCAACGCTCGTCGGCTTCCGCATCGCGTTCCAGGCGGCGGGCGCCTACAGCGCGCCGGTCTTCCGCCGCCTCCTCGTCGGCGCCATCAAGTGGGGCATGCTCGAGACGCTGATCTACGGCATCGTCTTCGTGGTCATCTTGCTTCTCTTTGCCGGCGCCGCCCAACTGCTCGAGGACCAGTATGCCGCGCTGGGCGAAGACCCCAGGTTCGGCGATCTTCTGGACATCATCATCAGCTCGCCGCTGATGCTCAGCGTCGGGGCCTTCTCGCTGGGCCTCTTCTACCTGGTCTCGACGCTGCTGGCCGTCCCCAAGGCCGCGACCGCCTACTCGGCCGGCAACAAGTCGCAGCAGCTGCCGCTTTTCTGGGGCACCGGCTACGCCTTCCTGACCATGCTCATCATCTCGGTCGCCGGCACCATGATCATGTACTGGTCGGGCGGCTTCGCGCAGCTCTTCGCGCTCTTGCTCCACGCGCTCGATCTCGTCGGCGCACTGATCAAGAAGTCGTCGCTGCCCTGGCTCTCGAACGAGGAGTATCTCTGGATGGGGGGCGCCGTGGTCCTGAACATCTGGACCTATTGCTGGTGGTACGCCGCCGGGGGCCTCGCCGTCATCGTGAGGCTCGAGGAGATCGAGGCCGCCCGCGTCGCCGCCCGACCGACCGAGGTCACCCATTCGGTCGACCTCACGGAACTGAGGAAGAGCCGGATGCAGAAGGACCTCGGGAACGATGCTGCGGCGGATGGTCCCGACTGGAAGATCTAGTCCGGCGGGTCCGGGTGGCTTGGGCGGATGTGGGGTGGATTTCAATCCATCTGTCGCAGGGATCATGGCTCAAGATGCGAGTCGTTCGGTGTCCCGGAACCGGCCACGGCGTGCGTGCCGTTAATCCTTCCTCGCAATCAAACGTCCGACACCCCGGTGCACGTCCTGTGCACGCCCGGTGTACGTTCTGTGCACACTGTCTGGCCAACAGTCGGGCCGTTAACCCTCACCTCAGCTGGGCGAGCGTGCGCTGGACCGTCGCCTTGCGGTCGCTGTTCGGCGGGTGGGTGCCGAGGAACCGGTTGCCGGGGTCCGGCAGGCGGTCGAAGAACGCAGCTCCACGCAACGGGTCGTAGCCGGCCCGGTAGGCGACCACTGTCCCTAGCGCGTCCGCCTCAAGTTCGAACTCCTTCGAATAGCTCCGCGCGCCCAGCGTCGCGCCGACGTCCTGCGCCGTCCTGATGTCCTGGATCCCCGCCGCCGAGGCCAACCCGCCAAGGATCAGGGCCCCGAACACCGCCGATTGCTGCTTCCGCTCAAGGTGCCCCGAAATATGGTGTGCCGCCTCGTGCCCCAGGATGAAGGCGAGCTCATCCTGGTTGCGCGCCTCGGCGATCAGGCTGAGCGTGAAGGCGATCACCGGCCGGCCGGAATTGTCCAATGTCTGGAAGGCGTTGGGCGGCTGGTTCGGGCGGTCGTCGACCACGATGCGGAAGTCGCAGTTCGCCCGCGGCGCCCGCGCCCGGCATTCGCGCTCGGCCACCGGCTCGACCGTGCGGACGACCTGAAGAAAATTCCGCGCCGCCAGATCGGCGTCGACCCTTTGCGGCAGGCCCGGGTCGGCCGTCGGCTG
>JBNLCA010000480.1:0-3828 GCA_050303575.1 Paracoccaceae bacterium | reverse complement strand
GATCGGCCCCTTCTCGAGGAGTGTTCGCGCCGCCGCTTGACTGTCGGCATGGAGCCCGCGCAGCGCCGCCTGCAGGTCCGGCGGAAGGTTGTCGGGCCCGATGTCCTCGCGCGCGATGCGTCCGGTCTGAATATCGGCCAGCACCCGGTCGACGGCTGCGTTGAACCTGTCGATCCGGGCAAGGTGCTGGTCGAGCGCCTCCAGACGCGCGAACTCGGGCACCTGGGCATTCGGATGGTCCGACGAGAGATACTTGAGCGCAAGGTCGGGATCATCCGCGATGCGGGCGAGCAGCTGGTTCTTCTCGGCAAGCAGTCTCTTTGCCTCGAGGTCCCATTCATAGCGGGCGACCCTGGCCTCGTAGTTCGCCTCGCCGCTCTTCGGACGGCCGGGACCGTCGGCCATCCACGTCAGATTCTCGTCAAACAGTCGCTGGGTGCGCGCGGTGCCTGAATCGACGATCTTCGCCATGTTCTCACGGAACTTTTCGACGCGTGCCGGGCGCTCGGCCGCGCGTTCCTGTGCGCGGGCGTCCTGTTCGGCGGCCGTCGCCTCGGCCTTCGCCGCGGAACGGTCGGCGACCTCTGTCTTCAGCCGCTGGGCAAAGTCCGTCCCGTGGAGGGCATCCACCGCAAGCGCCGCCTTGAGAGCGTGTTCGGCGTCCTTGAAATGCATGCCGACGAGATGCCCGAGGGTCGCGTCGGGCTTGTCGCCCGCGGCAAGCTCGAACAGCTTGTCGATCATCCCGGCTTTCATCTTCTTTGGCCGGTTTTCGTTGAGCGCGGCGACGGCCTCCCGGCGGCGTGCCGCAAGTTCGGCCGGATCGTCGGCCGCGACGTAGCCGCGGCCCTCCATGTTCCGCAACTCGGCGCTCGACAGGATCAGTTCGTGCTGGCGCATCTGCGCGTCGAGCCACCGGACCTCGGCCTGGGCCCTGAGAAGGGCGTTGGGTCCGCCGCCCGCGCGGGCGAGCGCGTCCATTCGTTCGTGGATGATGCCCGGCAGCTTGGCGAGTTCGAGAGCCGCCTCTGCGCCGCGCGAACCGGCCTTGGTTCCGACGCCGAGCCTTCCTGCGGCTGCATCGCGCAGCACCCGGCGGATGTTTCCGAGGACACCCATGTACTTGTGCATCGCGTTGATAGTGCCGGCGTGGAGCGCGACGTCGAGCGCCGTCGCGCCCGGCCCGACACGAACGTCGACGCCGACGATGCGGTTGCCGATCCTCAGCGGTTCGACATGGACCGAGCGGCCGGTCAGCGTGGAATCGGGCGTGACGAATGTGCCCTTGCGGATCCGGTCCGGCAGCACGGCCTGCATCGCCTCGACCCGCGCGTCGGGGGCCGGGGCCTGCGTTGCCGCCGCGTCGGGCACGGCATCCGCCGGGCGGACCGCAGGATCGGCGTCGGCGCCCGGCCGCTTCACGCCGGCGGCCTGTTCGGCCGCTTCGGCCGAGGCGCGGATCTCCTTCATCAGGCCGCTCTGCTCGATCTCGGCGCGCAGCTTGCGGCCCTGTGGCGAGGCGAGGAATTCTCCGACCGAGGCGCCCGGATTGTCGCGGCGGAAGCCATCGTAATGTTCGGTGATCATCCGGTTCAGCTCGCGCACCCGGCCGATGTTGCCCGGTTCGAAGATCGCCGAGTGGCCGAGCCGGAAAAGCCCGCCGCCGATCCCCTGCGCGGCATGCAGACCACGGCTCATGGCGACAGACTGGAGCAGACCCATTCCCGTGCCCGACAGGAAGTTGGCCAAGGGGTCGCCCTTCCAGACATTGTCGTCGGCCATGACGCCGATGATGGTCGAAGGCACCGAGGAGACGGCATCCTCGAGCCCGTCGGCGACGACACCGGCGATGGCGCGCTCGACGCCCTCGCGTGTCGGCGCGAGGGCGCGGCCGGCGCGGGCGGCGAGGCCGGTCCCCTCCATCCGCGCCAACCGCTGGGCAAGGCCGGACTGGCCGATCTTGCCAGCAAGCGCGGGAAGCTTCGTGCCCGTGACCAGCTTCTTGATCGGGCCGAGGATCTTGGTGCCCATGCCGGCAGTGGCGGCCGCCATCACCGCGTCGACCGCCCCGGTCGCGGCGTCGATCGCGAAGTCCTGGGTGCCGTAGGCGCCGCCCTTGATCAGCAGCTTGGTCGCCATGGTCGCGACAGTGGCATACAGCGAGGCGAGAACGGCCACCATGACCGGTCCGGCGGTGCCGGCGGTCAGGATGGTGATCACCGTCGCCGCGACAATCGCGACGACCACGCCGACGATCTGCGCGGCGGCGTCGGTCACGCTGTCGATGCGGCGGCGGTGATCCTCGACCGAGGCCTGGACCTTTTCGACCCGGTGGCTGAATTCCTGCGAGAAGCGCTCGCGCTCGGCGCGCGCCTCGTCGGTGTCGGGCCAGTCGGTGCGGAGCATGCCCTTGCGCATCTCCTGCAGGCGGCCGAGCTCGAACTCCATCCATTCGGCCTCGCGCCCCGCGGCGGCGCCGCCGAGGACCCCGGTCAAATCGCCGAGCTCGCGTTTGACCCGGCGTTCCTCCTGCGCAATTTCCTCGAGGGCCGTCGTCGGCTTGCCGTGGTCGTACATGTCGAGCACGTCGGAAAGGTCGCGCCCGTCCAGTTCCGAGATCAGCATGTCGCGGAACTTGCGCGGCTTGTGGATCGCCTCCCAGTCGGCGGCGAGCTTGTCGAGCTCGTCCTTGGTCATGCTGCCGACGACGCGGCGCACGGCCTCCTCGTCGGTGCCGGCGGTCCGGGTGGCGTACTCCATCTCCTGGAGCGGCGTCAGCTTGCCGCCCTGGGCCAGCATGTTGTTGGCCTTGTGCCGTTCCTCGCCCGAAGTCGAGATGTTGACGGCATAGTCGAGCGTCCAGAAATACTTGTCCTGATAGACCTTCTTGAGGCTGTCCATCGACAGCTTGCTGTCCTTCTGGGCGCCCTTGTCGATCTCCTTGTCCATCTCGCGTTCGAGTCGCAGCTGCTCGGTGCGGATGTCGGCCTCGCTGACGCCCGGCCTGCGGCGCATCTCGTCGAGCCGCCGCTGGATCGCCATGCGGCGGGCCGGTCCCTCGTCGAGGCGTCGCGCTTCAAGCGCGCGTTCGTATTGCGAGCGCAGGACACCGTTGATCTTGTCGTCCGAGGCGTAAAAGCCGGTGCGCTCGATCTCGATCCGGGCGGCGTCGGCTGCAATCAGGTTGTTGTCCTGGAGCGCATTGGCAAGGTCGAGCTCGGCGCCGCTGAGTTCCGAGCGGAACGCCTGCTTGAGGACCGACTGGCCCTCCATACCCGGCACCTTGTACTGCGAGACGTTCTTGTAGCGCTCGCCGAATTCCGTCTCGATCAGCTTCAGCCGGCGACGAACCTCGGCCTCGAACTCGTCCGAGGTCCAGTTCTCGTTTTTCGCCAGAGCCAGCACTTCGTCGCGGACGCGCGTCTGCACCTTCTCGATGTCGGCCTCGTCGGTGCCGAGCCCGAAGATGCCGCCGCGCATCGCCTCGTCGAGCTGGATCGCGTCGGCGAGCGCGGTGTTGCCGGAGAGGAGAGCGTTCGCCTGGTCGATCTCGTTGCCGCTGGACAGATCACCCTTGAGGTCCGCATCGAGCGAGACGTTGTACATGCGCTGATATTCGGCGCGGATCGCCTCGCGCTCGGCCTCGGACTTGCCGCGCAGCGTCTTCATGATCGTCGCTTCGTCGGTGCCAAGGCCAGCCATCGCATCGTGAAGCGCGATGGCGTCGGCCTTCGCCTGCTTGCCCTCGAGCTCGGCCATCGCCTGGTCGAGTTCCTCGCCGCTCATCTCGCTTTCGAGATCATCGTCGAGATCGCTGTGGAACTTGGC
>JBNLCA010000479.1:0-5403 GCA_050303575.1 Paracoccaceae bacterium | reverse complement strand
ACGGGCATCGAGCAGTCGCGGAACCTGATGACCATCCGCCTGGCTCAGGAAATCACCATGTACGCGGTCGCCAACTACGCCGAGCGGTTCGGCGTCTATGACCGGATGCAGCCGTTCCTGGCGAACGCGCTCGGCGCGCAGGAGACGACCCTCTTCCGCATGGTCGCGGCCTATTCGATGCTGGCAAACGGCGGCGAGCGGGTGGAACCGACGCTGGTGGACCGGGTGCAGGACCGCTGGGGTCGGACGATCTACCGCCATGACCAGCGCGTGTGCGAGGATTGCGGTGACCCGGCGCTGCCACCGGGGGATGCGCCGCTGATCTCGTCGACGCGCGAGCGGGTGATCGACGCGATCACCGCCTACCAGATCACCTCGATGATGGAGGGCGTGGTCAAGCGCGGCTCGGGTTCGGGCGTGCGCCTGCCGGTGCCGGTCGCCGGCAAGACCGGCACCACGAACGACGCCAAGGACGTCTGGTTCATCGGCTTCACCTCGAACATCGCCGCCGGCTGTTACCTGGGCTACGACCAGCCCCGGTCGCTCGGGCCGGGCGCCTTCGGTGGCACGCTTTGCGTTCCGATCTTCCAGGCCTTCATGGAAGAGGCGATCAAGCGCTATGGCGGCTCGCGCTTCAAGGTGCCGCCGGGCGGCTACTTCCGCAACATCGACCGCTTCACCGGGATGCCGGTGCCTGACGGCGTCAGCGGCCCGAACGTCATCGCCGAATATTTCCGCCAGGGCGACGACCCGATCTTCGGCCTCGCCTTCGACGGCGGCTTCGCGATGGGCTCGAACCTGCCGCTCTTCGCTTACGGCGAAAGCGGCGGCGACGAGGGCACGACCGTCACCACCACGACGGGCGAGACAGTCGTGGTGCCCAAGGGCAACTTCGGCAGCGTCACCTCCGGCGGCCTTTACTGACAACGCTTCTCCGATCCGCGCCCCCCGCGACTTGCCGGGGGCGGCGGCCTCCGCTATCACCCCGACCGACCCAAGCGAGACCCAGGCTGACGATGCGCGCCGAAACCGAAACCACTGTCGAGGCGATCAGGAAATCGCTCGATCTTCTCTCCAAGCGGATGGACCGCAAGACCGCGTCCCACCGGCTGGAAGAGTTCAACGCGCTGAGCGAGCAGCCGGATTTCTGGAACGATCAGGCCAAGGCGCAGAAGATCATGCGCGACCGGCAGATGCTGGTCGACAAGATCGAGACCTACGACCTGATCTCGCGCGATCTGAAGGACAACCTCGAACTGATCGAGCTTGGCGAGATGGAGGGCGACGACGAGGTCGTCTCCGAGGCCGAGGCGGCGCTGGCTGCGCTGAAGTCGAAGGCCGAGGCGAAGGAGACCGAGGCGCTGCTCGACGGCGAGGCGGACGGCAACGACACGTTCCTTGAAATCAATGCGGGCGCCGGCGGGACCGAGGCCTGCGACTGGGCGCAGATGCTGCAACGGATGTATGTCCGCTGGGCCGAGGCGCACGGGTTCACGGTTGAACTGCTGTCCGAGGAAGCCGGCGGCGAGGCCGGGATCAAATCGGCGTCCTACAAGATCTCGGGGCCGAACGCCTACGGCTGGCTCAAGACCGAGTCGGGCGTTCACCGGCTGGTCCGCATCTCGCCCTTCGGCAAGGGCACGCGCGAGACCTCGTTCGCCTCGGTCTGGGTCTATCCAGTGGTCGACGACACGATCGACATCGTGGTGCAGGACAAGGACATCCGGCTCGACACGATGCGCTCGTCCGGCGCCGGCGGCCAGCACGTCAACAAGACAGACTCGGCGGTTCGCATCACCCACCTGCCGACCGGGATCGTCGTCACCTCGTCGCTGAAATCACAGCACCAGAACCGCGAGATAGCGATGAACGCGCTGAAGGCGCGGCTCTACCAGATGGAACTCGACAAGCGGAACGCGACGATCCAGGAGCAGCACGAGAACAAGGGCGATGCCGGCTGGGGCAACCAGATCCGCAGCTACGTGCTCCAGCCCTACCAGATGGTCAAGGATCTCAGGACCGGGCACCAGACCTCGGACACGCAAGGCGTGCTGGATGGCGATCTCGACGAATTCATGGCCGCGACGCTGGCGCTGAACGCGACCGGCAAGAAGCGCGGCGAGGTCGGGGACGACGACCTCGACTAGGTGATTGCGCGCCCCCGGCCGGAGGGGTCGGACCGGCGCATCCGACAGGCCTACTGGAGTATCGATGCGGATCGTTGCCGTCCTCGTCTCATGCCTTGCCGGAGCGGCCTCGGCCGAGGTCACCTCGGTGCCGGTCGCCTGCGATGCTACGGGCGTGACGGGATGCCTTCTCGCCGCCGACATCGCGGGCGCGCTGCCGATCTCGGTGCAGACGCCCGCCATCGTGGACGGGCAGGTCCGTCTGGTCGTGTCCGAGGCGCGGGGCGGGGCGGCGGCACTTCTGACGTTGTCGCTCGAGGACGGCGCGGTGACCGACGTCACGCGCCTTGCGCCTGAGCCCGAGGCGATCTCGTGGGCGGCCTTCGCGCGAGACGGCGCTGCGCTGGCGCTCGGCGATCCGGCGGGCGGAACGTTCTACGCCGCGACCTACGGGCGTGATGGCACACTGATGGCGGAGGCCGGCGGCATCTTCGCCGAGGCGATCGGGCTCCATGCGCTCGACAACGGGCTGACATTCGATGCGGACGGCACACTCAGGCTGGTCTCGTCCGACCTGCCGACGCCGCTGATCCTTGCCCCTGACGGCACCGCCGAGGAGCCGGAGGGGCTGACCGATCATGTCGTCTTCCTCGAGGCCGGCTACAGCGAGACCTGGGTTCAGCCCGGCATGATCGCCCGCACCACCTATACCGCCGACGGCGCGCCGAGCCGTGTCGAGATCCAGCGCGACGGCGAGGTGCCGCTGCGCCTCGCCGAAGAGGCGGACCTTCTGGGCGCGGTCGAACATGCGCACCCGGTCCTGTCGCCCGACGGAGCGCTTCTGGCGGTTCAGCGGCTGGTGACCGCCGATCCGGCGGCGACCTCGATCGACCTTTTCGACACGACGAAGCCCGGTGTGATCTGGAACGCGGTGACCGGGCCGGACCCGATCTACGGCTGGACGGAGGACGGCAAGCTGGTCCTGATCCTGACCTCCGGGACGCCCGGTGCCTCGCGGCTGGTCGTCGCCGCACCGTCGCCCACACCCTGAGGCGACGCGCCTGTTGCGACGCGGACGGTCGAACGAGGGTGAATCCCGCTCGAAAAGGTTGCGATCAAGCTGGTTGACGCGCTCAATTGCAGCAGGTTTCTTCAAGATGACTTTCTCGGGGCAAAGCATGCGTTTGTGGTCGATCGCCTTGCTTGGGCTGGCTGGTGCTGCTCCTCTGCACGCCGGTATCGGTGTCTTTGAGGTGCCCTGTGCCGAGGCAACCGAGGCGCGGGACTGCCTGATCTCTTTCGATTACATGGGAGGGTACCCGGCACTCGCACCCCAAATACCGCGCATTCTCGAAGGTGATATCCTTCGCATGGTGACCGCGGAGCGAGGCGGAACCTCGATGTTCGTCATCGATCTGTCGCTGGAGGATGGCGGCATTCCGGACATTGCGCACCTTGAGCCGAGCACTCCGGACACGACATGGGCCGTTGTCGCGCCGGATGGCGGGGCGGTGCTGACGGGACGCGAGGGCTACTGGAGGCATTGGGGAGAGGCGCTCGCAACCTATGGCGTGGACCGAACGCTCGTTGGCACATACACCAGTGCGGCGGCTCAGGCGATTTCGGCTTATGCCTTTTCCAACGCCATCGCCTTCGATCCGGATGGCACGGTGCGGCTGACCTTTCGGGGCGAGGATGCGGCCGGGCTCGCGCCGCTGATCCTTGGGGGCCGGGGCGAGGTCACCGGCAATTCAGGCGCCGGGTTCATGGAGCATCTCGAGCGGGTTCTTGCGGACGACACAGACGCCTGGTTCGGAGCAGGAATGACGGCGGTGACCGGTTACGGTGCGGCCGGGCAGCCGTTCGTCGAGGTTCGGCCCGAGACCGGCGCGCCCAGGCGTCTTGCGCAGGAGACGGACCCGCTATTCCGCCACAGATACATCCGGCCGATGCTGTCGCCCGACAACAGCCGCCTTGCCGTGATCTACTCCGACACCGGCGATCCAGATCGGACGCAGCTCCTCGTATTCGATACGGAACGGCCTGGCGCGATCTGGAGCGCTGTCACCGGCGCCGATGTCTCCTTCGCTTGGACGGCGGACAACCGGCTGGTCGTGATCAACGGCGGCGGCGAGCGGATCACGCTTTACCGGCCCTGACGTCCTTCTTGCCTGACCGGGCCATGGTCCCTTACGCTCCCCCTCGTTCTTTGGGAGGAGGACGATGTCGGACGCATCCCTTCAGGCGGCTCCGCAGGTGCCCGAACCGCGCATCGCCACGCGCGAGGATGTCCGCGCGGCCCTGTCCGCCGGCTGGGCCGATTTCCGCGCCGCGCCGGCCTTCGGGCTGTTCTTTGCGGCGGTCTACGTGGCGGGCGGACTCTTCCTTGTCTGGGTGTTGGCCGCGTCGGGCAGGATCTGGATGACGATCCCGATCACGCTGGGATTTCCGCTGATCGGCCCCTTCGTCGCCGTCGGTCTTTACGAGGTCAGCCGGCGCCGCGAGGCCGGCGAGCCGCTGTCCTGGCCCGAGGTCCTCGGCGCGATCTTCCGGCAGAAGGACCGGCAGATCCCGTCGATGGCGGCGATCATCGTGATCTTCTTCCTCTTCTGGAACTTCCTCGGTCACATGATCTTCGCGCTCTTCCTGGGGCTCAGGGCGATGACCAACATCTCGACCTCGTTCGAAGTGTTCCTCACGCCGAACGGGCTGATGATGCTGGGTTTCGGGTCGCTTGTGGGGGCTGCATTCGCGCTGATCCTGTTTGCGACGAACGTGATCAGCCTGCCGATGCTGCTGGACCGCGAGGTGGATCTCGTCACCGCGATGATCACCTCGGTGAAGGCGGTGACGGCCAGTCCGGCGGTGATGCTGGGTTGGGCGGCGCTGATCGCGGCCACCCTGTTCGTCAGCATGATCCCGGCGTTCCTCGGCCTTTTTGTCACGCTGCCGCTTCTGGGTCACGCCAGCTGGCATCTCTATCGCAGGCTCGTTCCCCAGAACTGAAACGGGCGCCCAGGGGCGCCCGCCATGTCCGAATTCGAAGCGATCACTTCGCCGGTTCGGTGGCCGATGCCGAGCTCGATGACAACCTCGACGGCGTGGCAAACTACGGCTTGCCGGCACCGGAGATCGTGTCGTCCTGGCGCTGCACCGAGCCCTCGAAATGGGCGCCGGATTCGATGGCGATGGTCTTGTGGATGATGTCGCCCTCGACCCGTGCCGACGAGGTCAGACGGACCTTCAGCCCGCGCACCTTGCCGACCACGCGGCCGTT
>JBNLCA010000478.1:0-4319 GCA_050303575.1 Paracoccaceae bacterium | reverse complement strand
GGTCCCGGTTCTGCGAAGCTGCACTTCGTGCTGCATCGCGCCCGGGAAACGAACCGTGCCCCGGCCTCCGAGCCGGGGCCCAATGGCCTCGCCGCATACGCCGATCGGTGGAATGGGCCCCGGTTCTGCGAAGCGGCACGTCGTTCCGCGTCGCGCCCGGGAAACGGGGAGCGTCAGCTGATCGTCTCGCCGCCGTCGGCGACGATGGTCTGGCCGGTGACATAGGCCGACGCGTCAGCGGCGAGGAACAGGGCAACGCCTGCAATGTCCACCGGCTCGCCCAGTCGGCGGAGCGGGTTCTTCTCTTCGCTCTGCGCGCGGCGCTTGGGGTCCTCCCACAGGGCGCGCGCGAAGTCGGTCTTGACGAGGCCGGGCGCCAGAGCATTGACGCGAATGCCCTTCGGCCCCCATTCGACCGCGAGGTTGCGCGCCAGCGCCGCCTCGGCCGCCTTCGAGATGCCATAGGCGCCGATCACGCCATTGCCCCTTATGCCCGCGATGGACGAGAGGATCACCACAGCACCGCCGCCCGCCGCCGCCATGCCCGGCAGCACCATGTTGCACAGGTTGAGGGTAGAGCGGACGTTGGTCCCCATGATCTTGTCGAACGCCTCGTCACTCAGGTCCGACATCGGCCCGTAGCTCGGGTTGATCGCCGCGTTGCAGACGAGGATGTCGATCCGGCCCCACTTGGCCAGAGTGACTTCGACAAGCCGCGTGAGTTCTTCCTTGCGGCCGATGTGGCAGGGCACGCTGATCGCCTCGCCGCCCGCGTCGGTGATCGCCTGGGCAACGGGCGCGCAGGCCTCCTCGGTGCGCGACGAGACGACGACCCTGGCGCCCGCCTTGGCGAATTCCTCGGCGATGGAGCGACCGATGCCGCGCGACGATCCGGTGACGACGGCGACCCGGCCGCTGAGATCGAAGAGCGACATCAGGCCTCCCTTGTGTTGCGATAGGACTTCAGTTCCAGCTTCGCAACGGTTTCGCGGTGCACCTCGTCCGGCCCGTCTGCCAGTCTCAGCGTCCGCTGGTGCGCATAGGCCGCGGCGAGGAACGTGTCCTGGCAGACACCCATCCCGCCATGCACCTGGATCGCGCGATCGACGACCTCGCAGGCCATCTTCGGTGCGACGACCTTGATCATCGCGATATCCTTGCGGGCGGCCTTGTTGCCGACCGTGTCCATCATGTGCGCCGCGCGCAGCGTCAGAAGCCGCGCCTGGTCGATCTCCATCCGGCTTTCGGCGATCCAATGCCGCGTAACGCCCTGGTCCGCGATGGACTTGCCGAAGGCCTCGCGTTGCACCGCGCGGCGGCACATGGCCTCGAGCGCGCGTTCCGCCACGCCGATCGACCGCATGCAATGGTGAATGCGCCCTGGCCCCAGCCGTCCTTGCGCGATCTCGAACCCGCGTCCCTCGCCCAGCAGGATGTTCGACGCCGGCACCCGGACATTGTCGTAGACCACCTCGGCATGGCCGTGCGGTGCATGGTCGTAGCCGAAGACCGAGAGGTGCCGCACGACCTTGACCCCGGGCGTGTCGAACGGGACCAGGATCATCGACTGCTGGCGGTGCGTCTCGGCGTCTGGATCGGTCTTGCCCATCACGATGGCGATCTTGCAGCGCGTGTCCATCGCGCCTGACGACCACCATTTGCGGCCGTTGATGACGTATTCGTCGCCCTCGCGCCGGATCTCGGTCCGGATGTTCGTGGCATCGGACGACGCCACCTCGGGCTCGGTCATCGCGAAGCAGGACCGTATCTTGCCGTCCAGGAGCGGCTTCAGCCACGCCTCCTTGTGCGCGTCGGTCCCGTAGAGCCAGATCGTCTCCATGTTGCCGGTGTCAGGCGCCGAACAGTTGAACGCCTCGGGCCCGATGGGCGAGCGGCCCATGATCTCGCACAGGGCCGCGTAATCGAGGTTTGAAAGGCCAGCTCCGCCATACTGGCGCGCGTCCTCGTAGGGCAGAAACAGGTTCCAAAGGCCCGCCGCGCGCGCCTTGGCCTTCAGCTCCTCCATGATCGGCGGCGTCTCCCAGCGCGGCCCCTCGGCGTGCTGCCGGTCGAACTCCGCCTCGGCCGGGTAGATGTGGTCGTCCATGAAGCGCAGGAGCTTCGCGCGAAGGTCCTTGGCCCTGTCCGACAGGGTAAAAACGTCACTCATTCTGTCCTCCCTTGGCGAAGTTCTGGCGGCTTGCCGCAGCCGTGTCAATTGTGCGGAATGACTTTCCGCTTTACGGAATTTGCCGCGCCTCCTAAACTCTAACCGGGATTTGCGCCGGGGAGGAGGCAATGACCGACATCCGCATCATCGCACCGCCCGTCGAGGCGGGCGAGTTCCTGTCGTTCGGCCACATGGTGCAGGCGGCGGGCGCGCGGCATCGCGAGAAGATTGCGGTCATCGACGATGCGGGAGCTATGACATGGGGCGCGTTCGCAGGGCTTGCCGGCCGGATCGCCGGGGCGCTCGCCGCGCGCGGTATCGGGCCGGGCGAGATGGTGGCGACGCTGGCCGAGAACTCGGCAGCGAACCTCGCCGTCTATTGCGGCGCGCTGATCGCCGGCGCTTGTGTTGCGCCCCTGCCCTACGGCGCCGAGCCGGGCGCGCTGGCCCGAATGCACGAGAACAGCGCCGCGCGGATCGTCTTTGCCTCGGCCGCTCAGATCGAGGTCGCGCGGGTACTGGGCGCCGACGAGACGGTCGCCCTCGAGGCGCTGGACAACTGGGCCGGGGCCGAAGTGCTTCCAGCGGTCGAGGCCCGGCCGGACGACCTCTTCGACATGATCTATTCCTCGGGCACGACCGGTACGCCGAAGGGAATCGTCCACGACCACCTCTTTCGCGCGCGCCAGCTGGTCCGCATGGCGAAGTTCGGGCTCGATGCCGACGCGGTGCACATGATGGCGACGCCGCTCTATTCCAACACCACGCTGGTCGCAGTGCTGCCGGTGCTGGCCTGGGGCGGCACCGTGGTGACCATGACCAAGTTCGACTGCGCCCGCTACCTCGCGCTGGCCGAACAAAACCACGCGACGCATACGATGCTGGTACCGGTGCAATACATGCGGCTGATGGATCACGAGGGGTTCGACCGGCTCGACCTGACGTCCTTCCGGATGAAGCACTCGACCTCGGCGCCGCTTCCCGGGCGGCTGATCGACCGCATCCAGGCCCGTTGGCCCGGCAACCTGGTCGAGTTCTACGGCATGACCGAGGGAGGGGTCTCGACCATACTGAACTGCGATGCCGCGCCGACGAAGTGGGACACGGTCGGACAGGCCGCGCCGGGTTGCGATCTCCGGATCATCGACGATGCGGGCCGCGAGGTGCCGCCCGGCACGTTCGGCGAGATCGTCGGTCGCGCGGGCTCGATGATGACGGGCTACCACAGGGCACCTGGCAGGACGGCCGAGCTGATCTGGCGCAACCCCGAGGGCGAGGACTTCATCCGCACAGGCGACATCGGGCGGCTGGACGAGGACGGGTTCCTGATCCTGATGGACCGCAGGAAGGACATGATTCTGTCTGGCGGTTTCAACATCTTCGCGGCCGACCTCGAGCAGGTGCTGCGCGGCCATCCGGCGGTGGCGGACGTCGCCGTAATCGCGGTGCCGTCCGCCGAATGGGGCGAGACGCCATTGGGGCTGGTCGTCCGCGCAGGGGGCGCGGGCGACAGCGAGGCCGACATCCTCGCCTGGGCAAACGCGCGGCTCGGGAAGACGCAGCGCCTCGCCGCCATCGAGTTCCGCGACGACCTGCCCCGCAGTTCCATCGGCAAGATCCTGAAGCGCGAACTGCGCGCGCCCTATTGGGAAAGGCACGTCGCATGAGGTTCGAAGGTCGCATCGCCATCGTCACCGGCGCCTCGAGCGGCATCGGCCGCGCCACCGCCCGCCGCCTCGCCGACGAGGGCGCGACGGTCGCCTGCATCGATATCGAAAGCGACGCTCTGAAGGACGTGCTTCCCGACGGCCACCTGAAGCGGGTCTGTGACGTCTCGGACGAGGCGCAGGTCATCGCCTGCATCGAGGCGGTCAAAGACCGCTTTGGCCGGATCGACGTGATCTGCAACAACGCGGGCGTCCACTGCACGCACGCGCCGATCACCGAGATCCACTCCGAGGACTGGGCGCGCGTCCTCGGCGTCAACCTGATCGGCGTCGGCAATTTCCTGAAGCATGGCGGCCGCGTGATGGTCGCGCAAAAGTCCGGCGCCATCGTCAACACCGCCTCGTTCGCCGGCATCCGCTCGGGCGCGGGCGGCAACATCTACTCGGCCTCGAAGGCAGGGGTCATCAGCCTGACCCAGACG
>JBNLCA010000477.1:0-3007 GCA_050303575.1 Paracoccaceae bacterium | reverse complement strand
CACCGCCCGGAGCGGTCTTGCCCCGGGCGGCCAATGTTAGATGAGCGCCCTCAGCGTCCGCGCGGCTTGAAGACCGGCTGGGTTCGGGCGCTGGTCTGATGGCCATGTTTTCCCGCGCCGCGCGGACCTTTCAGGACAGCGGGGTCGAAGGCGGGCTTTTTCGGCTGGCGCTTCACGATGGCGGACTTGCCCGCCGGCGCGGGTTTCTTGTCGTCTTTCATGGGAAATCCCTGGTCGAAGTGGAGGGGGACCGGCTTTCGCGGGGTCCGGGTGTCAGGTCAGGCCGACTTGTCCACTGTCAGGGTGCTCCTCTGTCGAGGCGGCGAGAGATACTCCCGTGGGCAGATTCTGTCAAATTCTGTGCGGTACGGGGACCGGAAGGGGCCGAGGCCTTGCGAAGCCGCGCCGGGCGGCAGCAGGCTTGGTGCCGAAAGGGGGGACGAACATGGATGTGACGGAACGTGACGCGGTCGCCGAGGCGAAGCGGGTGGTCGAGACCTACCTGGAGCTGTCGATGGTGCCCGATCCCGAGGGGGCGTCGGCGTACCTGGGCGAGGGGTTCCGGATGATCTTCACCGGCGGCCGGAAGCTGGGCGGGCCGGCCGAAAGCGCGGGGTTCAACGCCAAGCGCTACCGCTGGGTGAAGAAGAAGTTCCTGCGCACGGATGCGGCGCTCGATCCCGCGACGGGCGAGGTGCGGGTGTTCAACACCGGCTACCTCTACGGCGAATGGCCGGACGGCACGCCCTTCGAGACGAACCGCTACATCGACATCTTCACCGTCCAGGACGGCAGGATCACCGAGACGCAGGTCTGGAACGACAGTGCCGAGATCCTGCTCGACCGCGCCGGGCTGGCCGAGGCGCCGCTGTGAGCCTGGCTGGGTCGTTGGCGGGCCATGGGCGCTACGACTACGTTCCGATCACCGCGCGCGGGGACTGGTGCTGGCCCGGCGGGCTGAGGCTGGCGGTCTATTTCGGGCTGAATCTCGAACATTTCGCCTTCGGCGAGGGGTTGGGGGCCGAACTCGCGCCGGGCGGGCCGGCGCCGGACGTCCTGAACTACGCCTGGCGGGATTACGGAAACCGGGTCGGCGCCTGGCGGATGCTCGAGGCGTTCGACAGGCTGGGCCTGCCGGCCACGGTGCTGGCGAACTCGGCGATGTACGGCCACGCGCCCGAGCTGATGGCGGCTTTCCGGGCGCGGGGCGACGAGGTGGCCGGGCACGGGCGGACGAATTCCGAGCGGCAGTCCGAGATGGACGAGGGTGCCGAGCGGGCGATGATCGCCGAGGCGACGGGCGTTATCACGTCGGCCGAGGGGGCGGAGCCGGAAGGCTGGCTCAGCCCTTGGATCGCCGAGAGCCGCGTGACGCCGGACCTTTTGGCCGAGGCGGGCTATCGCTACACGCTGAACTGGTGCATGGACGACCAGCCGGTGTGGATGCGGGTTCGGTCTGGACGGCTCTTGTCGATCCCCTATCCGCAGGAGGTGAACGACATTCCGGCGATCGTGGCGCGCAAGGACGGCGCGTCGGACTTCGCCCAGATGATCATCGACCAATTCGACGAGATGCTGGCGCAGTCCAAGGGGCAACCCTTGGTGATGGGCGTGGCGCTTCATCCCTACATCGTTGGACAGCCCTACCGGATGAAGCATCTGAGGCGGGCCCTGGAGCATATCGCCGGCCATCGGGACCAGGTCTGGATAACCCATGCGCGCGCGATCAGCCGGCTGTGTCACGGGGAACTGGCGGAGGTGATCGCCTGAGGTCAGATGCCCGGCGCGGCAGCCGTTCGGGAGAAACTGCAAGGGTCGCGGGCCGGGTCCGGAGGGGACGTGTCCGGTGCCTCATCCCGGCCCGCGGAACCGGCTCAGCCCTCGATCGGAGGCCGGCCGGTGTGGATCTCGCCCGAGGCGGCGGCGAAGACAAGCTGCCCTGTGCGGGGATCGGAGTAGAATCCGGTCACTTCGGGCAGTGTTTCGAAGAGTTTCTGTTCGATTTCGGCAAGCTCGGCCGAGCACCCCATGCGGGTGGAGACTGCCGGTTCGATGGCAACCGTGCCGTCCGCCTGACTGTAGCCGGCGCTGAAGCTGTTGCAGCCGGACGAGCCGGTGAGCGTGCCGTCGGCGCCGAAGATCAGCGTCACGCCGGCACCCTCAGGCACGCGGAGATCGCCGATCCGGTGGACGGACCAGCTGGTGCCGGACAGCGCCATGTCGGCAGGGTACATCGGCGGCGGCAGGGCGCATCCGAAGGCCGAGGCCGAGGACGCGGCCAGAACGGTGGCGAAGGCGAGGGAGGCGAGGCGGGTCATGGCGGGCTCCATCTGAGGCGTTACAGATGTGGGACGCGGCCCGCCCGCCGGTCCTTGGACGATTTCCGGGGGTGCGCGAAAAAATTTGGTGTGGCATGACGGGGCCGGTTGCGGACGTGGCGAAACCGGTAGACGCAGCAGACTTCAATTGGAGTGCCCGGGTGGAAACGCCCGGTGCAGAACCGCTCAAATTCGGGGAACGCTCTGGGGGAACCCGTGCCGATCCCGAGCCAAGCCTCCGGGTCACCGGCGGAAGGTGTAGAGACTAGACGGGCGGCGCCTAAAGCCTCAGGGCCAGGGCGAAGGGATAGTCCAGACCACGAACGTCCGTATGGGCGGCGGCGAAAGCCGAAGTGGTACGAAAATCTGCTTCCCGTATGGGAGTGCGGGTTCGATCCCCGCCGTCCGCACCACTCAGCTTGGCGTGAAGCCCGCCTTGATCAGCGCCGCGTCGATCTCGGGGCGGGGGGCGGTGCTGGTAATCTCGACGTCACGGGTATCGAGGTCGGCCGCAACGGAGGCGCCGGCGTCGAGCGTCTGGATCGCCTTGGTCACGCCCCGGACACAGCCGCCGCAGGTCATGTCTTCGATATGGATGCGCATTGATGGTCTCCTTTGACGGAAATATGGGGCTTCCCACCGTGGGAAGGTCAAGAGGGGTCTTGACCTTCCAATGATTGGAACCCTTA
>JBNLCA010000476.1:0-4507 GCA_050303575.1 Paracoccaceae bacterium | reverse complement strand
CTTCCGCTTCTGATCGAAGCCGCGACGTTTGAATCAAAGGCCGCGCGGGCGCCCGCGCGGCCTTTGATTCAAACGTCGCGGCTTCGATCAGAAGCGGAAGCCGAGGCGGACCGAAACGGTCGTCAGGTTGATCGAGTCCATGTAGACGCTGGCCGGGTTGCCGTAGAAGGTTCCGTCGGTCGACATGTTCCGGTGAAGGACCTCGCCGCCGATGAAACCGTTGCCGGTTCCCAGCGGAGTTTCGAAGCCGACGCCGATGTTGAAGCCACTGGCGTCCGCGCTGCCGTTCGCCGCGAGATACGGCACGGTATCCACGTCGGCCATCGAGTAGCCGAGCGTGCCATAGACCAGCGTGCTGCCCATGACGGTGCCGACCTTGGCCTTGAGGTCGATCATGTTCTCGAGGCCCTCGATCCCGTAGTTGAAGCCACGGTAAGGCGAGGACATGGCGATTTCGCCGCCATAGACCATGTTTCCGTTGACGAAGTTGTAGCCCGCGAAGAACCCGCCGGCCGTGTCGCCTTCAAACGAGTAGTCGAGGCCGAAGAGCGTGTCGAAGTCGCCCATGGGCATCGACAGCGACACACCGCCGTAGAACCCGGCGACGTCCTGTGCGGACGCAGCACCGACCGAGCCGGCCACGACAGCGGCACCACCGGCGAGCGCGCGGATCGAAATATCTGTCTTGCTCATGCGAAAACCCTTCTTTCTTTGCGTCACTCTAGGCGAAAATCGGCCTATTGGGAAAGGGAATTCTTCACCTTCGTTGGGGGTAGCGAGCGAAATCGCAGCTAACTGTAGCTGATTTGCCAAGAATCTCGGCGCTGCGGCATTTCAGCTCCGCCGGTCCGCCCTGACCTTGTCGATCATTGCCGCGCAGGCGCGGCGGTCGGCCTTGCCGTTGGCGTTGCGCGGCAGGCTGTCGGCGAAGAGAATCCTCTTGGGCACCGCGCTCGCGCCGCCGACCTGGATCATCGCCACCCTGGCCAGAGCCATGACCTCGGTAGGATCGGCCTCCGGCGTGATGCTGAGAAACGCCCTCAGCCCGTCGGTGCCGTCCGATCCGGGCATCATGAAACACATGGCGTCGGTCACGCCCGGCACGGAAAGCAGCGTGAAATCAAGGAGCTGGGCATTTATCTTGGTTCCGCCGAGGTTGAACTGGTCGTTTGTCCGGCCGGTGATCCGGAATTCGCCCGTGTCGCTCCAGCAGCCCAGATCACCGGGATAGAACCAGCCGTCGCGGAAGACGGCCGCCTCGGCCTCGGGCGCGTTGAGGTAGCCGGACGCGAGGTGATCGTTGGTGATCCGGACAAAGCCCTCGGTTCCCGCCGGAACCGGCTCGTCGTTCTCGTCGACCACCTCGACGGTCACGCCAGCGCGGATCGTCGTGGGCGACGAGAGCACTTCGCCGCCTGGTCCCAGAGTCTTCTCGGTACCGAAGACGTTGAACGATTCGGTCGAGCCATAGCCGACCACCACCCGCTCGAACGACTTCAGAAGCTGCGCGACAAGCTCGTCCGAGGCAGGCCCGCCCGAGAGCTGGAGCCAGGGGATCCGCCGCTCCAGCACCCGCTCGCCCAGCACGGTCTTCGCCTGCGCCGGCGAGCCATAGGCGAAACCGACGCCGCACTCGTTCCAGACGCCTACGTTGCGGCCGGTCACCACCTCGCCCCGGTTCAGGAGCGTCGTCGTCTGATAGACCGTCGCCAGCATCGAGGAATCCGGAAAAAGCGATGCGGTGACGAGGCCGCTCCAGTCGAACCGCGCACCATTGGCAGCAAGGCGGCGGCTCATCGTCAGATGGCTCAGCGCGATTAGTTTGGGCGTGCCGGTCGTGCCCGAGGTCTGGGTCAGGAGCCAGGTCTCGCCCGGCACCCTGAAGCCCGGAAAGCGCGGCGCCGCATCGCGCGGGCTTGCGGCAGCGAACCATGCGGCATCGACCCGCACCGCGCCGGGAAGAAGCCCGGTCTCGTGTGGCATGGCGTCGAGGACAAGGTCGATGTCGAGCCGCCGGCTGCGCACAAGGTCCTCGAAGGCGTAGACCCAGCGCGCACCCACCAGGGCCGTTGCGTAGACCGATGCGAGCACGAAGGCGGTGTCGTCGGACCGGGCGGCGACGGTCTTGCCCTGGGTGATGCCCACGTCCATGAGCCGCGCCGCCAGCCGGATGGTCAGCTCGGCCAGTTGGCCATAGGTGACCGACGATGCGCCGTCGCGGATGGCCACCTTGTCCGGCACCGATGCGGCAACCTTGAGGATGGCAAGGCCGGTGTTGCTGTCGTGGGCGCTCATGGCGGGGGCTTCCTGTCGGACGGCGGCATGGGCCGCGACACTCGGCAAGCGGGGCGAAAGTGTCAATCGCCGGCGCCCGGGTCAGTCCTTGGCTGCGAACAGGGTTGCGCGGCCCCGTCCGGCATTCTTGGACGCATAGAGCGCCGTGTCTGCGTCGTTCAGCATCCGGTCGGCTTCGGGCTGGCGATAGGCGGTCGAAATGGTGATGCCCGCCGAGGCCGAGATGCGGCAGTCCCGCCCCGCGAAGGTCACCGGCTTCTCGATCCGGCGAATGATGCGCCGGGCAATGGCCGAAAGCCGCGCCTTGTCGGTGATGTCGCGCAGGATCAGGACGAACTCGTCGCCGCCGATCCGGGCCGCGATGTCGCCCTGGCGCAGCGCCTCGCGCAGGACCGAGGCGACGACCTCGAGCACGCTGTCGCCGGCCGCGTGGCCCATCGTGTCGTTCACTTGCTTGAACCGGTCGAGATCCATGTGAATGAGGCCGAAGCGCGCCCGCGTGGCGATCAGCCGGGCCAGTGCCTCCTCCATGCCGCGGCGGTTCCTGAGACCGGTCAGCGCGTCAGTCACCGCCTGTTCCTCGGCGGCCGAGCGCGCGCCCTCGAGCTTCTGGTTCAGACGCCGCGATTCCTCCATCGCCGCCGATTTCGCTTCGACGAGGTAGAGCATCTCGACCGTCAGGTCGGTCGGCGCGAAATCCCCGGCGGTGAGCCGGTGGCGCGCCACTTCCTCGACGACACCGATCCCGAAGGAGAGGTTGAGCAGCGCCCCCTCACCTTCGGCAAGGGGCACGAGTATGCCCTTGAACGCGGTTCGCGGGCCCGTCCGCAGTTGCAGGGAAAGACGCCGCCCCGCCAAAGCCATGAGCGCCTGGAAGTCGGCCGGAACCCCAGGGCGGCGCACCTCGAACGCTTCGAGAAGGCGCTGGCCGACCAGGTCGCAGCGCAGCCGGGCGACGGTCGGCCCGACCGTCAGTATATGGCCGGTCCGGCCGACAAGGACGTGCATCGGCATCAGAGCCGCAAGCGCCAGGGGCTCCAATGACGCGGCGGGCTGCGGCGCAGGCGCCTGCTGCGGCATCTGGGCGGGCGCGCTCATCGGGCCGCCCCTGCCGGGGCGAGGTCGAACCGCCGGCCCTCGGTGAAGGACGGCTCGGCCACCACGACGGCAATGCGCGCCGCCTCGCCGTCGTCGGCCTGCATCTCGACCAGTGCCAGTGTCCCGTAATCATCGGCCATCGCCCGAAGCACGCCGAGGAGGACATGGCCGAAGCCCGGCAGTCCGGCTCCGGCGCTGAGGCCGAAATGGCCATGGGCATGCTCGGTCAGATCGAGATGCGGAAGGACGAGGTCAGGCACCGCCAGCCGGACCCGGTCCGGCAGGTCGTCGAGAGAATAGAGGAACTCGGTGAACGTCTCGCCGCCGAACCGCAAGAGCCGCCGCAGGGACTGGGTATTCGGATGCGAGACGAGGTAGGTGCCGAGATCCTCGAGCATCATGCCGGCCGGCGTGCCGGTCCTGAGCGCAAGGCCTTCGAGCACCCGGTGCGTCAGCGCGTCGTCATAGCTCAGCATCGCCTCGAACCCGTCCAGGCCCGGCTCGGCCTCCTCCGCGACTTCGAGCCAGAGACCGATGCCGTAGGTATCTTCGGCGAATCGCTGCAAGGCGCGATTGATCAACCCGTGCATGCCAGCCCTCATTGCACCCAGCGGGTCGACCCTACGGGCCGCGCGTTAACAATGCTCGAAGCCGCACCCGGCTCGTTCAATCTTGAGGTAATTTCCGCGGTGCCGCGCCGAGGGACCTGTTAGAACGGCACCGTGAACTGGCGATTGCCGATGGTGATCGCATGGAGCCGCGCCGGTCCGGCGGTGAACGCGCCCTCCTGGAGCGCGTCGAGAATTTCTTCGGTTTCGGCGAAATCGGGCGGCGGGATCGAAAAGACCTCGGACGCGTCGGCGCGGCGGTAGATCGGCTCGGGCACGATCACCTCGCCGCGCAGGAGGCCGAAGGACTTGTAGAAGAGGATCCCTTCGTTGCCCGGATTGTCGGGCAGAAGGTCGGCGACGACGAGAGCGCAGCCCGGCCTGCCCGTCGCGGTGCGGTCCCGACATCCTTCGAGAAAGCCCGTCACGCTGCCGGCGTACCAGGGCAGGACGAACCGGTCGAACTCGGCCACCGCCTCGGGCGGCATCACCGGCATGACCTCCTT
>JBNLCA010000475.1:0-5187 GCA_050303575.1 Paracoccaceae bacterium | reverse complement strand
ATGCGGCCGGGCGCGGCATCACAGGCTGGCGCTCGCCGATGCCTGCCGTGTCGTCCCGTGCCCCGAAGAGACCCCGGCCGAACCGCCGCGCGCCGCCTGACCGGCTTCTTTTGTTCCCAAATACTCTCGGGGGTGAATTTGCGCGTCAGCGCGAAGAGGGGGGCCGAGCCCCCCTCCTTCCCGAAGATCAGTCCATCGCCTTGAAGTGGAACTCGCCGCCTTCCTTCAGGCCCGAGGGCCAGCGGGCGGTGAAGGTCTTGGTCCGCGTGTAGAAGCGGAACGCGTCCGGCCCGTGCTGGTTGAGATCGCCGAAGCCCGACTTCTTCCAGCCGCCGAACGTGTGATAGGCCAGCGGCACCGGGATCGGCACGTTGATCCCGACCATGCCGATGTTGATGCGGCTCGCAAAGTCGCGCGCCGTGTCGCCATCGCGGGTGAAGATCGCGGTGCCGTTGCCGTACTCGTGGTCCATGGCAAGGCCGAGCGCCTCCTCGTAGCTCTGCGCCCGCACGGTCGAAAGGACCGGCCCGAAGATTTCCTGCCGGTAGATGTCCATTTCTTTCGTCACCCGGTCGAAGAGATGCGGGCCGACGAAGAAGCCGTTCTCGTAGCCCTGCATCGAGAAATCGCGGCCGTCGACCACCAGCTCGGCGCCCTGCGCGACGCCGGAATTGACCAGACCCAGCACCCGCTCCTTCGCCGCCGCCGTCACCAGCGGCCCGTAGTCCACATCGTTGCCGGCCGTATAGGGCCCGACCTTCAGCTTCTCGATCCGCGGAACCAGCTTCTCGATCAGCCGGTCGGCGGTCTTGTCGCCCACCGGCACGGCCACCGAGATGGCCATGCAGCGCTCGCCCGCCGCGCCGTAACCGGCGCCGACCAGCGCGTCGGCCGCCTGGTCCATGTCGGCGTCGGGCATGACGATCATGTGGTTCTTCGCACCGCCGAAGCACTGGACGCGCTTGCCGTTCGAACAGCCGCGCCCGTAGATGTACTCGGCGATCGGCGTCGAGCCGACAAAGCCGATCGCCTGGATCACCGGGTTGTCGAGGATGGCGTCCACCGCCTCCTTGTCGCCGTTCACCACCTGAAGGACGCCGTCCGGAAGGCCCGCTTCCTTCAGCAGTTCAGCCAGCATCAGCGGCACGGACGGATCGCGCTCGGAGGGCTTGAGGATGAAGGCGTTGCCGCAAGCCAGCGCCGGGCCCATCTTCCACATCGGGATCATCGCCGGGAAGTTGAACGGCGTGATGCCGGCAACGACACCCAGGGGCTGGCGCATCGAGTACATGTCGATGCCCGGTCCCGCGCTGTCGGTGAACTCGCCCTTCAGCAGCTGCGGCGCGCCGATGCAATATTCGATGACCTCGAGGCCGCGCTGCACGTCGCCCTTGGCGTCGGGGATGGTCTTGCCGTGCTCGCGGCTCAGCGCCTCGGCGAGCTTGTCCATGTCGCGATTGAGCAGCCGCACGAACTCCATCAGGACGCGCGCCCGCCGCTGCGGGTTGGTCGCGCCCCAGGCCGGCTGCGCCTCGGCGGCAGCGGCGACGGCGGCGTCCAGTTCCGCTTTCGAGGCGAGCGGCACCTTCGCCTGCACCTCGCCGGTCGCGGGGTTGAAGACATCGGCAAAGCGGCCGGACGCGCCCTTGACGTGCGTCCCGCCGATCCAGTGGCTGAGTTCCATGATCACCTCCCTGAGTTGCGCCAAGGATAGTCTTGCGCGAATGCAGGTAAAAGAGGCAGTTTCCCAAAAGCGTTTTGCAGTTTTGCAGGGACGGACATGGAACCGGACTGGGACGATTTGCGCATCTTCCTTGCCGTCGCCCGGGCCGAAAGCCTGTCGGGCGCCGGCCGCGCCCTGCGCCTGGACCCGGCAACCGTCGGGCGGCGGGTGGCGCGACTCGAGGCGGCACTCGGCCACCGTCTCTTCACCAAATCCCCGCAGGGCTATGCCGCCACCGCCGAGGGCCAGCGCCTGTTCGAGGAATGCCTGAGGGCCGAGGAGGCGGTCGCCGGGGCGCTGGGCGCGGCGCGCGGGAAGGGCGGGCTGTCGGGCCAGGTCCGGATCGGTGCGCCGGACGGCTGCGCCAACTATCTGCTGCCGGCCGTCGTTGCCCGCATTGCCGCCGATCATCCGGCGCTCGAGATCCAGATCGTCGCCCTGCCGCGCGTCTTCAATCTGTCGCGGCGCGAGGCCGACATGGCGATCGGCGTGTCGCGGCCGACGACCGGCCGGCTGATTGCCGAAAAGCTCGCCGACTATCACCTCTCGCTCGCTGCGGCACGAGACTACCTTGCCCGCCGCCCGGTCCGGGCGCCTGCCGATCTCGCTGAGCATCCGGTCGTCGGCTACATCCCCGACATGATCTTCGACCGGGAACTCGACTACCTGGCCGAACTCGGCCTTTCCCGCACCGCGCTCGCGTCGAACTCGGTGGCGGTGCAGCTGAACCTGATCCGTGCCGGCGCCGGGGTCGGCATCGTCCACGACTTCGCGCTGCCACACGCGCCCGACATCAGTCGCGTCCTGCCCGAGATCCGTCTGACACGCTCATTCTGGCTCCTGCGCCACGCCGACGACCGCAGGGTCGAGCGCCTGACCCGCTTCGCCGCGCTCCTCGCCGGCGGGATCAGGGACGAACTGGCGCGGCTCGAATCCATTGCTTGACAGAAGGGCTGGCTAGGAGTGACGCTGAGTAAGACAACCGTAACGGGAGGACGGAAGTCACCATGCAAGTGCAGCAAATTCTGAGATGGAAGGACTCCGAGGACGTCTTCACCGTCGCCCCCGGATCGACCCTTCAGGAAGCCGCCGAGATGCTCTCGGTCCGCCGCATCGGCGCGGTCGTCGTCTCGAACGACGGCCAGGCGGTGCTGGGCATCCTTTCCGAGCGCGACATCGTGCGCGAACTGGGCAAGCGCGGGCCGACCTGCCTCAGCGACACGATCGACTCGGTGATGACGAAGAAGATCGTCACCTGCCGCAAGGACGAGCCCGCCGAGGAAATCCTTCACCGGATGACGGACGGACGCTTCCGGCACATGCCGGTGGTCGAGGACGACAAGATGGTCGGGATCATCTCGATCGGCGACGTGGTCAAGGCTCGGCTCTCCGAGCTTTCGATGGAGAAGGAGGCACTTGAAGGGATGATCAAGGGCTTCTGACCCCTTGCCAAGCGACAAGCAATATTGTTGCTTGGGCGTCTGGGACTGCAAGGAAGCCGGATGCTGATCGGACTCTACCCGGGCACGTTCGACCCGCCCACGCTGGGGCATATCGACATCATCCGGCGGGCCGCCCGCCTGGTCGACCGCCTCGTGATCGGCATTGCCATCAACCGGGACAAGGGTCCTCTCTTCTCGCTCGAGGAGCGGGTCGAGATGGTCCGGACCGAGGCCGAACACGTTACCGGCGACATCGGCGCCGAGATTGTGGTACATCCCTTCGAGAACCTGTTGATCGACTGCGCCCGCGATGTGGGCGCGTCTGTGATCATTCGCGGCCTGCGCGCCGTGGCTGACTTCGAGTACGAGTTCCAGATGGTCGGCATGAACCGCCGGCTCGATGCCAGCATCGAGACCGTCTTCCTGATGGCTGAACCGCAGCATCAGGCGATCGCGTCGAAGCTGGTCAAGGAGATCGCGCGCCTAGGGGGCGATGTGACCAAGTTCGTCACCCCGCCCGTCAAGGCCGCCCTCGACGCCCGCTATCCGGGGCGACGAGGCTCGTCCGGGCGGGGAGGGGAGGCCCCGCCCGGACACTAATGATCTGGCTTTTCAAGTTCATGGCGTTCACGGCCCTTGTTTATATGGGGTATGGCGCGATCCTCGTCTACGCGCACCGCGCGATCATCTATCCGTTCTTCGCTGACGATCACCCCGTCGAGGGTTTGACGCGCATGACCGTTCCGGGTCCGGACGGCGCGCGGGTCTCGGTCGCCGACGGCGGCGGCCCGGTCGTCCTTTTCTTCATGGGGAATGCCGGCAACCTCGCCTATTTCGTCCCCTGGCTCGATCTGCACGCTCGGGCCGGCCGGACACTGGTCGCGATGGAGTATCCCGGCGGCGCCGGCCTGCCCGGCAAGCCGACCGAGGCCGGGCTGAAGGCGAGCGCGCTGCGCGTTTACGACTGGGCCGCCGAAACCTGGCCGGGCCGTCCGATTCTGGTGCACGGCTACTCGCTCGGCTCGGGCCTGGCGATGCATGTGGCGGCGCGGCGTAACGTCGCGGCGCTGCTGCTCGAGGCGCCCTATGGCTCGGTCTGCCGGATCATGACCCGGCGGTCATGGCTGCCGGCCTGCCTCATGCCGTTCGTTGACCGGTGGCAGAGCGTCGCGGACGTCGCGGCGGTCAGCGCGCCGGTCCTGATCCTGCATGGCGATGCCGACCGGGTGATCCCGCTGGTCGACGGTCGCCGACTTGCCGAAGCCTTCCCCGCGGGCACGGTCCGGATGATCGTCCTGCCCGGCGGCCAGCACGCAGACCTCCCGGACTTCCCGGCCTACCGCGAGGCGGTGGCCTGGTTCCTGGATGGGGTTCAGGCGCCGTAGACGGCCCGGCGGGCGATCTTCTCGGCGTCGCCCGAATAAAGGTCGAGGTCGAGCGCGAGGTCCAGCGGCAGCGAACGGATCGCGGCGGCGGTACGGCGGTATTTGACGTAGTTGGCGACGTCGTTCTGGATGCGAGCGATCAGGGTCATCGGTGGTCCCTTTCTGTCCTGTCTCGTGTTTGCACACGCAGAAAATGGCACTTTGGTTAGCGATAACAACCGATGCTTTTCAAAGCCCGCCATGCAATTTTCGCATGGGTCGTGCTCAGCCCGTCAGCGTGTTGCGCAAGGCCTGATACGCCTGCCGCGCGATATCGGCCCGCAGCTGGTACTGGCCGCCGGCCGAGGCCTGTTTCGGCAGTTCGAAGCCGAGGATGCGCAGCACCTGGCCCAGATGCGTACCCGAGATCGGGATGTAATCCGGATCCTCGCCGCTCATCCGGTTATAGAGGCGCCCCGGCCACCAGCGCCCGCGCTCGCGCGCGCTGTCGGCGGTGTGCAGCCGCATGTGCAGGAAGACGACCATTTCCTCGGGATTGTGCGGCAGGCGATCAATGGCGGCGCTCGGGGCCGAGACAAGCCTGGAGAGCCCGCCGAGGACCGCATCTCCGTACGCCTGGTTTCCCGAATTCGGCGCG
>JBNLCA010000474.1:0-2434 GCA_050303575.1 Paracoccaceae bacterium | reverse complement strand
GAGCGACCCCTACGCGCGCGAGGCGGTTTCGCGCGTCACGGCGGTCACCGCGGCCGGGCTGGTGCCCGAGGCGACGGTCTTTTATGCGACGGGCGGCGGCCAGCCGGGCGATACCGGGCGCCTGGAATGGGAGACCGGCATGGCCACGGTCATCGATACGGTCAAGGGCGAGGGCGGCGAAGTCGTCCTGGTCCTCGAGGGCGATGCGCGTCCGCCCGTCGGCGCCGAGGTCCGGCAGGTACTCGACTGGGGCCGGCGGCATCTGCACATGCGCATACACACCGCGCTGCATCTTCTGTCGGTCGTCCTGCCGTTCCCGGTGACCGGCGGCCAGATCGGAGCAGGCAAGGGCCGGCTCGATTTCGCGATGGAGGCGGCGCCGGCGGATCGCGACGCGCTCGAGGCGCGGCTGAACGAGCTGGTCGCGCGCGACTTGAAGGTGAGCGACGACTGGATCACCGATGCCGAGCTTCAGGCCAATCCGGGCCTCGTCAAGACGATGTCGGTGATGCCGCCGACCGGGCAGGGGCGCGTGCGGCTGGTTCGGATCGGTGCCGGCGAGGACCAGATCGATCTCCAGCCCTGCGGCGGAACGCATGTCGCGCGGACCGGCGAGATCGGCCGGCTGAGGCTGGGCAAGATCGAGAACAAGGGCCGTCAGAACCGGCGGGTGAACATCCACCTCGACGGCATCTGACCGTCAGGTCCGCGTTCCGGGATCCTCGGGCAGCCCCTCGCGCGAAAGCAGCACCGCGACGGGGCGAAGCGCCGGCACTTCCGAGCAGATGATCATCGTCGCGACCATGATCGGAACCGACAGGAACATCCCCGGAATGCCCCAGACCGCCCCCCAGAAGGCGAGCGAGATGATGATCCCGAAGGACGAGAGCCTGAGCGCTTTGCCCATCAGCATCGGGTCGAGAAGGTTGCCCATCACGAACTGGATCAGACCGCAGCCGACGAAGACCAGGCCGGCCGTCGCCGGGTCGGCCGACTGGATATAGGCGACGAGCGCGATCATCAGCGTCGCGATGATCGAGCCGACCGAGGGAATGTAGTTCAGCACGAACGTCAGGATGGCAATCGGACCGGCGAGCTCGAGCGAGATCGACTTGGCGACGAAATAGATCAGGATCGCGGTCGCCGCCGAGACGGCCGTCTTGACCAGGAGGTAGCGGTTCACCCGGTGGATGATCGTGCCGATGATCCGGCCCGCCCGCTCGGCCCGCGCGCTGTCGCCGAAGAAGGCGACCAGCTTGGCGCGGAACCAGATCCGCTCGACGAAAAGGAAAGTCACGAAGATGATGATCAGCACCGTCGCCGAGAGGAGGTTCCCGGCCTGGCCGGCGGCGGTGCGGATATAGGCCGAGAAGTCGATGGTGCGCATCGAGGAAAGCGCGGCCTCCTCGGCCTTGGGCCCGGCCCAGGCGAAAAGCTTTGCGATCGCCGCCTGCGACTGGTTGGCATAGGCGATCGAGGTCTGAACGATCGTGTTGACCTGACCGATGATGATCGCCGAGAGCGTCAGCAGGAGCATCGAGACCAGCGCCAGCGCCACGAGGCTTGCCAGCCAGTTCGGCACCCGGACGACGCCGATCCGCACGCTGGCGATGGCGTCGATGGCGTCCGACATCAGCGAGAAGAGCACGATCGCGGTGGCGAGCGAGACCAGGATGAAGCGCGCCTGGACCAGCAGGAATAGGACGACCGCGAAGGCGATGATGACAAGCGCGCCCGCCGCGACCCGCGCGGGATCGGGTCCGAAAGCCCTCAGGATGGGGCTGCGGTCGGGACGGGGGTCCGAATTCATGCTCGTGTCTTTGCTCGCGGCGTCGGGCCTTTGCCCGGTCCCGACTATGCCGGAGCCGCGCCCGACAGGCAACTGTGCCCGAGCAGGGCGCGTGACCCTTGATATCCGCGCTCCGGACAGGTTAAGGAGCGCCCCACGGAGAGGTGGCCGAGTGGTCGAAGGCGCACGCCTGGAAAGTGTGTAGGCGGGAAACCGTCTCGAGGGTTCGAATCCCTCTCTCTCCGCCAGCCACCCCCACCACATTTCTCTGTCTGTAGCCCTTGCCTGCAAGTGCCCGGAACGGGGCGGTTTCTTGGCGCTGTTCCCGCCCTGGGATCTGTCCAGCATCGGTCTCAGGGCCATTTCAGGGGCGCCTTTGCCGGCCTGTCTCTTGCTGGCTGCGGGAAGGTGGAGTTTGGGCGTTACAGGGAATTAACAGGGAATCTTTTCTGTTTTTCGGTCCGGAACAGGCATTCCCGGCCTGGAAGCGCGAGTCGAGGCGGAGATAGGTGCGCCAATTCAGAGGGTTAGCTGAGCCAACCGCCACTTTCCTGTTATTGCCGGAAGCAGGGACACAAATGCGCAGAACAGGGACGAACAAGCCTGATAACAGGGATGCGGACTACCCGGAACAGGACGACCGCG
>JBNLCA010000473.1:0-5932 GCA_050303575.1 Paracoccaceae bacterium | reverse complement strand
GCGACCCCTCCCACGACGACCGAGGTCCGGTTCGACCGCCGCATGCTCGAGGCCCTCGTCTGCCCCGAAACCCAGGGCCCCCTCACCTACGACGCCGACCGGCACGAGCTGGTCTCGAAACCCGCGAACCTCGCCTATCCGATCCGCAACGGCATCCCCATCATGCTGGTCAGCGAGGCGCGGCGACTCGACCCGTAGGGCGGGGTTCCACCCCACCTTTCCCAACCACCGTAGGGTGCGTGCTCGCACGCACCGCTCGACGACCAACCAATCTTCCAGAACCTTTCCCGGATCGAGGCAGGTGACTCGATCCGCCGCGCTTCCGGTCCCTCCCACCCCGGCCGGTCGGCCCAGCCGATCCGGCCTGCGCCTGCCCCTGCCGGGGGCTGGCGCATTCGCGCCACCCGGGGCAGGCACCGGCCTTCTCGTTGCACCCGGCGGCACCGCCTGAACGATCCTCCGCTTGCGCTCCCGGATCGTCGACCCGCCGGACGGTCCACCGGACCGTCCTCAAGGGCGGGCCGGTGCGCGCCATACAGTTGACCGTGGCGGCCACTCGTTGATCTCAGTGCAAAGAAGCTAGCGGTGCACGCCCGGTGCACGCTCTGTGTACCGCGGGGTCTGGACAACAGTCGGGCCGTCCCTAGACCGCCAAACCCCTGAGAAGCCTCGGGATTTCGCCGCTCAGGCCGGCCGCCTCCCGCATGAAGCCGCGCCTGAGGCCCGGCAGCGCGTTCACGGCCCCCATCCCAAGTTCGCGGAGCCCTCTAAGTACCTGATTGTCATTGGAAAACAGCCGTACGAAGCCGTCCATACCGCCCGCCAGCGCGACCGTGTCGAACCGGCGCCATTCCTGGTAGCGCTTGAGCACGTCCAAGGCCCCGACATCCTCACCCAACCGTCTGGAAAGAATAAGGATTTCCGCCAAGGCCCCGACGTCCCGGAAGCCCAGGTTCAGCCCCTGGCCGGCCACCGGATGCACCCCGTGCGATGCGTCTCCCACCAAGGCAACCCGGGGCGCCACCATGCCGTAAGTCATTGAAAGCGAAAGAGGATATGTGAACCGCTGGCCCACCAGCGATAGCTCGCCCAGGAAATCCCCGAACCGCGGCCTGAGCGCCCCGAGATAACCCTCCGAATCCAAACGGGAAATCGCCTCGGCGGTCTCGGTCTTCTCGCTCCAGACGATCGACGACCGGTTCCCCGTCAGCGGCAGGATCGCCAGTGGCCCCGACGGCATAAAGTACTGATAAGCCGTGCCTTCATGCGGCTTTTCATGCGCGATGCACGCGACCAGCGCCGTCTGCCCGTAGTCCCAGCCCATCCGCCGGAGTCCGGCCCGCGCAGCAACCCCGCTCCGCCGCCCGTCCGCCCCGACCAGCACCCTGCCCGAAAGCGTCCCCCCATCGGCCAATGTCACCGTCACACTAGCGGGCGTAACGTCCTGAGCCACAACGGAAACACCGGCAAGATGCCGGACACCCGAAGCCTCCATCGCGGCCAGAAGCGCGCGCCTGAGATACCGGTCCTCGACCATGTAGCCCATCGGGCCTTCCTCGAGCTCGGCATGGTCGAAGCCCAGGGCCAAGGGCGACGGCCCCGACCCCACGCGCCCGTCCGTCGCGACGATCCTGAGGATCGGCTGCGCGTCACCTTCCACCCGTTTCCAGATACCGAGCGCCTTCAGAAGCCGCTGCGACGCCACGGCCAGCGCATAGGACCGGCCGTCAAAGCCGTCGTCCTGGCGCAAATCAAGCGGCAACGCATCCAGCACGGCGACAGAGAATCCGGCCTGTGCCAAGGCCACCGACAGGGCCGGGCCGTTGAGCCCGCCGCCGACGATCAGAACGTCATGATCCATGCCCGTGACTATGGCGCGCGGGGCGGGATTGTCCATGACGCAAGGCGCCGCTAGCCTCCGCCCAAACGGAGGTCGTGCATGGATCTGGCGGCAAGCGCGGGCGATCTGGGACGAGGGATCGCGGAGGGCAAGGTCGATCCGGTCGACCTAACCGAGGCCTACCTGGACGCCATCGCCGCGCATCCGGACGCGGACCGCATCTATGCCCGAACCACGCCCGGCCGCGCCCGGGCCGAGGCGGCTGCTGCGCGGGAACGGGCAAAGCAGGGGCTCAGGCGACATCCGCTCGACGGAGTGCCTGTGAGCTGGAAGGACCTCTACGACACCGCCGGCACCGCGACCGAGGCGGGCTCGGCCTTCCTGGCCGGGCGCGTCCCCGACCGCGACGGCGAGGTCGTGGCGACCGCGACGGCGCAGGGGTCGGTGTGCCTGGGAAAGGTGCACATGACCGAGCTCGCCTTTTCGGGCCTGGGGCTGAACCCGGTGACCGCGACGCCGCCCAACGCGCTGAACCCGCCGCTGGCGCCCGGCGGCTCGAGTTCGGGAAGTGCCGTGTCCGTGGCGCTTGGCCTTGCCGCGGCGTCGGTGGGGTCGGACACCGGAGGGTCGGTGCGGTTGCCGGCGGCCTGGAACTCGATCGTCGGGCTGAAGACCACGTCGGGGCAGCTCAGCCTGAAGGGCGTGGTGCCGCTTGCGGCTCGGTTCGACACCGTCGGGCCGCTGACCCGGACGGTCGGGGATGCGGCGCTGATGCTGAGCCTTCTGGAGGGGTCAAAGCCCGCCGATCTGAAAGGTGCGACCTTGACCGGCGCGCGCCTGATGGTCCTTGAGAACGGCAACGAGGGCGCCCGCCCAGCGCCGGTCAGGGCCTTCGAGGCAGCGGTCGAGGCGCTTGCGAAGGCCGGGGCAAGGGTTCACCGCAAGCACAGCGCCGAGGTGGCCGACGCTCTCGAAATGGCCGGGGTTCTCTACGCGCCCGAGGCCTACGGCACCTGGATGCACGAGATCGAGGCGGCGCCCGAGAAGATGTATCCGCCGGTCCTGGCTCGGTTCCGGGGCGGAAAGGCCTTTGGTGCGGCGGACTACGTCGCGGCCTGGCAGAGGCTCGACGCCCTGCGCGCGGCCTTTGCCGAGGCGACGGCCGGCTATGACGCGGTGATCCTGCCGACCGTGCCGAACCTGCCGCCGGATACGGCCAAGGCCTTGGCGGACGACGATTATTTCACCTCGGAGAACCTTCTGGCGCTGCGCAACACGCGGATAGGGAACCTGATGGGCGGCGCGGCGCTGACGATGCCGACGGGCGTGCCGCATTGCGGGCTGATGCTCCTCGGCCCGCCGATGTCCGAGGAGCGGCTTTTGCGCCTTGGGGCGGCGGCCGAGGCGGTTCTGGGCTAACTGGGCGGAAAAGCCACAATTTTTCGCCCGGCTGGCCGTTTTTCTGGACCGGCGAACGGAGCCCCGCTATTCTCGGGCCAAACGGGGCGGCAAACGACCCCGACCGAGGCAGTGATGGACCTACCGGAGCGGTTTTCGAACCTACCCGATTACGCGTTTCCGCGGCTGCGGAAGCTGCTCGCCGATATCCCGGCGGGCGGTGAGGTCATCGACATGACCATTGGCGAGCCGAAGCACGCTTTCCCCGACTTCGTGACTGAAATCATTGCGCAAAACGCCCAGGGCTTCGGGCGCTACCCGCCCAACGACGGGGCGCCGGAGCTGCTTGACGCGATCTCGGGCTGGATCGGGCGGCGCTACGGGGCCCAGGTCGGAACCGACCGGCTGATGGCGCTGAACGGGACCCGGGAGGGGCTGTTCAACGCGGTGATCGCGCTTTGCCCCGAGCCGAAGGGCGGCAAGAAGCCCGTCGTGTTGACGCCGAACCCGTTCTACCAGGTCTATGCCGTAGCGGCCCTGGCCGTGGGGGCCGAGCCGATCTATGTGCCGGCAACGGCCGCGACCGGCTTCCTGCCGGACTATGCATCGCTGCCCAAGGACGTGCTCGACCGCACCGCCGTCGCCTTCATCTGCTCGCCCGGCAACCCGCAGGGCGCGGTGGCGGACGAGGGCTACTGGGCCGATCTGCTGGCGCTGGCCGAGAAGCACGATTTCCGCATTTTCGCCGACGAGTGCTATTCGGAAATCTACCGCGACACCCCGCCGCCCGGCATCCTGACGGCGGCGCAGGGGCACGATCCGGAACGGGTCTTCGCGTTCCACTCGCTTTCGAAACGGTCGAACCTCCCGGGCCTGCGCTCGGGTTTCGTCGCGGGCGGGCCGAAGGGCATCGCGGCGATCCGGCAGCTGCGCGCCTATTCCGGCGCGCCCCTGCCGCTGCCGCTCCAGAAGGTCGCCGAACGCGCGTGGGGCGACGAGGATCACGTGATCCTGAACCGCGCGCTCTACGACCAGAAATACGAGATCGCGGATTCGGTCTTCGCCGGGCTTCAGGCCTACCAGCCGCCGCAGGCCGGGTTCTTCCTTTGGCTTCCGGTCGAGGACGGCGAGGCGGCGGCGCTGAGACTGTGGCGCGAGACGGGCGTGAAGGTTCTCCCGGGGGGATACCTCGGGCGTGACGTGGACGGCGGTAATCCGGGGCAGGGCTACATTCGTGTGGCATTGGTCGCCCCCAAAGAAGAGACGCAGCGCGGGCTGGAACGGCTTCGCGACTGCCTGATGAGGTAGGGACATGGCAGCATACAACGCCAAACGGCGCGATCCGCTTCTCGATCAGCAGACCCAGGCGGTGATCGAACGCCGCGGCAAGGAACTGATCGGCATCGTCATGGCGGCGGTCGGGATCATGGTGGGGATGATGCTGGCGACCTACGTGCCGGACGACCCGAGCTGGATGTCCGCGACCGATGCCGAGGCGCAGAACGCGCTGGGCCGGATCGGCGCATCGATCGCCGCGCCCCTTTCGGTGATCGTCGGCTGGGGCGCCTGGGGTATCGCGGCGGTGTTCTTCGCATGGGGCGTGCGCTTCACGCTGCATCTGGGAACCGAGCGGGCCCTCGGCCGGCTGATCTTCGCGCCGATCGCCGTCGCCATGGCGTCGATCTACGCCTCCTCGCTGGTACCGCCGGCAGGCTGGACACACAGCTTCGGGCTGGGTGGTCTCTTCGGCGATACGGTGATGGGGACGCTTCTGGGGATCCTGCCCCTGGGTGCCGGCTTCTCGCTCAAGGTCCTGTCGCTCCTCTCGGCGGTGGCAACGGTGACGGTGCTGCTGTTCGTCCTCGGCTTCTCGCGGGTCGAGTTGCAGATGATCCTGCGCCACATGGTCGTCGGCACGATCCTGATCTACGACCGCGCGATGGCGCTGGCCGGGATCGGGGCTTCGGGCGTCCTCTCCGGCGCGCAGGCGGTGAAGGGCCGGATCGAGGATCGCCGCGCCGCGCGTTCCGAATGGTCGGACGAGCAGTTCGACGCACCCGCGCCGCTGGGCCACCGCGCCGAGCCGACGTTGCGCACGCAGCGGGTGGCGCCGCGCGCCGAGGCGCCCGCGCCGGAGCGGCCGGCCGAGAAACCGGGCCTCTTCGCGCGCATCCCCGGTATCGGCCGCCGCACACCCGAGCCCGAGCCGGAACTGATCGAGGCCGAGCCCCTTGACCTCGACGCCCCGCCGGTCAGCGAGGACCGGATCCGTGCCCGCATCGCCGACGCGATCCGCTCGCGCCTCGCCGCGCCAAAGGTCGAGACGCGCAAACCCCAGCCGCTGATCTTCAAGAACGAGCCGCCGCTGACAGCCGCGCATCGCGAGATCGTCGCCGAGCCGCCGATGGCGCGGGCCGAACCCGACATGATCGAGGTCGAGGACGAGTGGGAGGATGACGAGGACCGGCTTTTCGCCGAAGTCGAGGCGCGCGTCCCCGACGTTATGCCGCGGCCGGCGGATCCGCGCATCTACGCTCAGAAGGCCGTGGTCCAGACCCCGTCGCGCCCCGCCGCGCCGTCGCGCCAGGCCCGCGCCGAACGCCAGCCGGCGCTGAAGTTCGAGGAAAGCGCCAACGTCTACGAACCGCCGCCGCTGTCGCTTCTGTCGAACCCGACCGAGATCAAGCGCCATCA
>JBNLCA010000472.1:0-4488 GCA_050303575.1 Paracoccaceae bacterium | reverse complement strand
TCCCCCGTTCCAGCGCGAAGCCGCGGTGCGGGCTGATGGCGAAGGGCTCACCTCCCGACAACGGCGCGAGAAGCCCGGCCTGCCGCTTCAGGCGCGCGACATAGTCGCGGTCGATCGCGTCGTCGTCGTCAAGCCGGAAGGTGGTTACGTGGCTCGCCCCGTCGAGGTCGGCCTCGCGCGCGGCGAGGCGAGTGGCGCGGTGATTGACCATCGGCTCGAATGCCGCGACGTAGGCTTGCGGCACGTCCACCAATAGAGCGTCCAGCCGCGCACGGTAGGCGGTGGGCAGGTCGTCGCCGACCACCACGGCGATCTGGAAATCGGGATCGGTCTGCGCCCGGACCGACGGCAGCGTCAGCGCCTCGAAGAGGCGGAACCGCCGTTCCAGCCGCGCCGCATCATAGAGGAACGCCTTGCGCGCTCCGATCTCCTCGGGCGCCTTCTGAAAGGCGTCGAGCGCGGGGAAAGAGAAGCGCACGATACCGATGAGGATGTTGGATAGCACCGCCTGAAACCTGCCCGAACCTGCCCGGGGCGCACCCTAGCAGCCGATCGCTAACGGGAACATACCGCGCGATACAAAAGGAAAGGCCCCCGCCAAGGGGGCCTTTCGCAGTCTGTGTCAGACCAAGGTCAATCCCGGCTTTCGGGCGTTTCGACCAGGATGTCGTCGGTCTCCATCGCCTCGTCGAACGGCGCCGCCAGCGCCGCCGCCGATTCCGCCTCGGCCTTGCGGGCGTCGATGACCTTCTGGTCCCGGTCGGCCGCGATCTTGCGCACCTTGGTGGTGGCGCCGCCGGTCCCGGCCGGGATCAGCCGGCCGACGATGACGTTCTCCTTCAGGCCGACAAGCTTGTCGCGCTTGCCCATGACCGAAGCCTCGGTCAGCACCCGCGTCGTCTCCTGGAACGAGGCCGCCGAGATGAACGACCGCGTCTGCAGGGACGCCTTGGTAATGCCCAGAAGCACCGGCTCGCCCACGGCGGGACGTCCGCCGCGCGCCTCGATCTTGGCGTTCTCCTCGTCGAACTCCGCCTTGTCGAGATGTTCGCCCGCCAGAAGCGTTGTATCGCCCGACTCCATCACCTCGATCTTCTGCAGCATCTGCCGCACGATCACCTCGATGTGCTTGTCGTTGATCTTCACGCCCTGGAGCCGATAGACGTCCTGCACCTCGTCGATGAGGTAGTCGGCCAGCGCCTCCACCCCCATGATGCGCAGGATGTCATGCGGCGCCGGGTTGCCGTCCATGATGTAGTCGCCCTTCTGGACGAAATCGCCCTCGACCACCGGGATGTGCTTGCCCTTGGGCACCATGTACTCGACGGGCTGCAAGGTCTCGTCGACGGGCTCGATCGAGATCCGCCGCTTGTTCTTGTAGTCCTTGCCGAAGCGCACATAGCCGTCGACTTCCGCGATGATGGCGTGGTCCTTGGGACGGCGCGCCTCGAAGAGTTCCGCCACGCGCGGCAGACCGCCCGTGATGTCCTTCGTCTTGGCGCCCTCGCGCGGGATCCGCGCCACGACGTCGCCGGCCTTGATGTCCTGGCCGTCCTCGACCGAAAGGATCGCATCGACCGACATCGGGTACGAGACCGGGGCGCCACCTTCGTTGCGCACCGGCTCGCCCGTCTTGGGGTCCATCACGATGATCTCGGGCTTGAGGTCCGAGCCGCGCGGCACCGAGCGCCAGTCCGACACGATCTTCTGCGTCATGCCGGTCGCATCGTCGGTGTCCTCGCGGACCGACAGGCCCGAGACGAGGTCGACGAACTTGGCCACGCCCGCCTTCTCGGCGATGATCGGAAGCGTGTAGGGGTCCCATTCGAAGAGCTTGGTGCCCCGCTTCACCTTCTCGCCGTCCTTGACGAGAAGCTTCGAGCCGTAGCTCATCTTGTGGCTCGACCGTTCCTGGCCCTTGTCGTCGATGATCGCGATCGTCATGTTGCGGCCGGTCACGATCGCCTCCTTCGAGGCGTTCAGGATGGTCGAGGCGTTGCGGAACTCGATCTTGCCCTCCTGGCTGGCTTCCAGGAACGACTGCTGGCCGCCCTGGGCGATGCCGCCGATGTGGAAGGTCCGCATGGTGAGCTGGGTCCCCGGCTCGCCGATCGACTGTGCCGCGATGATGCCGACGGCCTCGCCGACGTTCACCTGCGTGCCGCGCGCGAGGTCGCGCCCGTAGCAGGCGGCGCAGACGCCCTCTTCGGCCTCGCAGGTCAGCGGCGAGCGGATCCTGACCGCCGCGACGCCGGCCTGCTCGATGATGTCGGCCCTGCGCTCGTCGATCAGTTCGCCCGCGCTCACCAGCACCTCGTCGGCGCCCGGACGCAGGATGTCCTCGGCCGCGACGCGGCCCAGCACACGCTCGCCCAGCGGCGCGACCACCTCACCGTCGTTGATCGCGGCCTTGGCCGTGATGAACTTGTCGGTGCCGCAGTCGCGCGAGCGCACGATGCAGTCCTGCGCGACGTCGACCAGACGCCGGGTCAGGTAGCCCGAGTTCGCCGTCTTCAGAGCGGTGTCGGCCAGACCCTTCCGGGCGCCGTGGGTCGAGTTGAAGTACTCGAGCACGGTGAGGCCTTCCTTGAAGTTCGAGATGATCGGCGTCTCGATGATCTCGCCCGACGGCTTGGCCATCAGGCCGCGCATCCCGCCAAGCTGCTTCATCTGGGCGGGCGAACCACGGGCCCCGGAGTGCGACATCATGTAGACCGAGTTCGGCTCCTTCTCGGCGCCGGCATCGTCGACGCGCACGGCCGAGATTTCCTTCATCATCTCGGCGGCGACGGCGTCCGAACATTTCGACCAGGCATCGACGACCTTGTTGTACTTCTCACCCTGGGTGATCAGGCCGTCCATGTACTGCTGTTCGAATTCCTTCACCTGGTCGCGGGTCTCGCCGACGATGTCCCACTTGTTGTCCGGGATCAGCATGTCGTCCTTGCCGAACGAGATGCCGGCGCGGAACGCCTCGCGGAAACCGAGCGACATGATCTGGTCACAGAAGATGACCGACTCCTTCTGGCCGCAGAAGCGGTAGACGGTGTCGATGACCTGCTGCACCTCCTTCTTCCTCAGAAGGCGGTTGACCAGTTCGAACGGCGCCTTGGCGTTGAGGGGCAGCATCGCGCCCAGACGGACACGGCCCGGCGTGGTGTCGAACCGCTTCCAGACCTCGTTGCCTTCCTCGTCGATCTGCTTGACCCGGGCGACGACCTTCGAATGCAGATGCACCAGGCCGGCGGCGAGCGCATGCTCGACCTCCTCGGGGCTGGCGAAGATCATGCCCTCGCCCGGCATGCCCTTGCGCTCCATCGACACGTAGTAGAGGCCAAGCACCATGTCCTGCGAGGGAACGATGATCGGCGCGCCGTTGGCGGGCGAGAGGACGTTGTTGGTCGACATCATCAGGACGCGCGCTTCCAGCTGCGCTTCCAGCGACAGCGGAACGTGCACGGCCATCTGGTCGCCGTCGAAGTCGGCGTTGAAGGCCGAGCAGACCAGCGGGTGAAGCTGGATCGCCTTGCCCTCGATCAGGATCGGCTCGAACGCCTGGATGCCCAGACGGTGCAGCGTCGGCGCCCGGTTCAGAAGGACCGGGTGCTCGCGGATGACCTCGTCGAGGATGTCCCAGACCTCCGGGCGCTCCTTCTCGACCAGCTTCTTCGCCTGCTTGACGGTGGACGAAAGGCCCTTCGCCTCGAGCCGCGAGTAGATGAACGGCTTGAAGAGCTCGAGCGCCATCTTCTTCGGCAGGCCGCACTGGTGCAGCTTGAGCTCCGGTCCGGTCACGATGACCGAACGGCCCGAGAAGTCGACCCGCTTGCCCAGAAGGTTCTGGCGGAAGCGGCCCTGCTTGCCCTTGAGCATGTCGGAAAGCGACTTCAGCGGGCGCTTGTTGGCACCCGTGATGACGCGGCCGCGGCGACCGTTGTCGAAGAGCGCGTCGACCGATTCCTGCAGCATCCGCTTTTCGTTGCGGATGATGATGTCGGGCGCGCGCAGCTCGATCAGCCGCTTCAGGCGGTTGTTCCGGTTGATGACCCGGCGATAGAGGTCGTTCAGGTCGGACGTCGCGAAGCGGCCGCCGTCCAGCGGGACCAGCGGGCGCAGTTCCGGCGGGATGACCGGGATCACGGTCAGCACCATCCACTCGGGCCGGTTGCCCGACTCGAGGAAGTTCTCGACGATCTTCAGGCGCTTGATGATCTTCTTCGGCTTCAGCTCGCCCGTCGCTTCCTTCAGCTCCTCGCGAAGCTGCTCGGCGGTGGCCTCGAGGTCGATCTGGCTCAGCATCTCGCGGATCGCTTCGGCACCGATGTTCGCGGTGAAGGCGTCGGCGCCGTACTGGTCCTGCGCGTCGAGGAATTCCTCCTCGGTCAGAAGCTGGCCGTAGGTCAGGTCGGTCAGGCCCGGCTCGATGACGACGTAGTTCTCGAAGTAGAGGATGCGCTCAAGATCGCGCAGCGTCATGTCGAGCATGAG
>JBNLCA010000471.1:0-2492 GCA_050303575.1 Paracoccaceae bacterium | reverse complement strand
GACATCAGGGTGGCTGGTCAGCCCATATCGGCTGAGATCGCCGAGGAAGAGCCGTTCGGTCAGCTTGAAGGCGGGGTCCAGCACGGCGTTCGGCAGTGCCGCGAAGACACGCGCCAACCCGTGAAGCTGATAGCCAAAGATCGTCTTCGGCACGACCGCCGGGCCGTGACGGACCGACACCATGACCTCGGCAGGTCTGTGCCGCGCAAGGTGGTTCAGCGCATCGGTTCCTGAGTTGCCCGCGCCCACCACCAACACGCGCTTGCCGTCGAAGCGCGACACGTCGCCGAGATCGGCCACATGCAGAAATTCGCCGTCGTATCCGTCGCGCCCGGGCCAGTCGGGGATATGCGGGATGCTCTCGCGCCCGGTCGCGACGACGACATTCTCCGCATCGTGTACGCACGTCTTCGTGGAAACGCGCCAACCGCCCGGGATCTGTTCGATGCCCGTCACCGCGCTACCGAAGAGTATCGGCGCGTCGAGGCGGTCGGCATAGCGTTGCAGATGCGCGACCACCGTGTCGCGCTTGAGATACGTGCCGTCCGATTTCGGCGCCGCCTGTCCGGGAAGACCGGCGAACTTGCGGTGGATGTTGAGCCGAAGCGCCGGGTGACGCCTCCGCCAGGGTTCTGCCACCCGGTCCTTTGCTTCGAGCACCGTGACCGAGAGGCCGCGCTCGGTCAGCGCGTGGGCCGTGGCGAGGCCCGAAAGACCCGCACCGATCACGACCGTGCTGCCGCGTTCTATTCTGTTCATTGTCTGTCCTTTCGAGGTTCAGTGCCAGGGCATCTGGATGGTGGGCTCGCGCGGGGCTGCGTATTGCTCCATCCCCATGTCGCGCAGCAGGTGAAGCGGGAGACGGGAGAGCTCCCTCATCTCCCTCCGGATCTGCCGCCGCTCCCTTGCCTGGGCCGACCAATGCAAGAGCGCTTTCACGATGCTCGACGACGTCCGGCGGCGAGCGCCGGCATTCACGGAAATCACAGTCATGTCGCTTGTCCTTGTCCGGGCCCGCTCAGACGCGAGCGATGAAGTAGGCGTTGAACGGATCGTGCGGCAGGCGGTGCGTCTCGACCGAGGCAAAGCCGGTTTCCGCCAGATATTCCTCGGCGGTTTCCACGCCCCACATCGCGCCGAGGCCCGGACCGCCCTGACCCAACGAGATCGGCGTGCAGTGCATGCTGGAGATCGTGAAGAGCAGCGGCGCGAACGGGTTGGCGATGTTCTTTTCCAGGTCCCGTGACCCGCCGATGTCCTGCATCAGGAACACGCCACCCGGCCGGAGCGACCGACGGATCAGACGCAGGAATCCCTTCGGATCGGCCTGGTCGTGAACGGCATCGAACGCCGTCACCAGATCGAACGCGCCGACCGACGCGGCGGACGACAGGTCGCATGGTTCGAAACTGAGGTTTCCGACGCCTTCGGCTCTCGCCTCGGCGACCGTGTCCGCGAAGGCGTCCTTGCACAGATCGAAGCCGCGGAATCGACTGTTCGGGAACGCCCGCGCCAACGCGAGCATCGCCCGTCCCGCGCCACAGCCGAAGTCCGCCACGTCGATCCCGCTCTCAAGGTGTTCGACCAGCCCGGGCACGACCGGCAGGATCGCGCTCGTCAGGTTGGCAACGATGAGCTGTGCGCTGTCTTCGGCCATGACCTCGTGGAAACGGCCGAAATGGTGGTAGCAAAGACCCTCGCCCGTGCGGAACCGCTCGAGAAGCGCGTCCTCGACGCAGGCCGCGAGGCAGATGAACTGCGTCGTGACCGCCATGTTGTTCGGGCTCGCCGCGCGGGTCAGGAAAGCCGCGTGCTCGGGCGGCAGGGTGTAGCTTCGCGCGACAGGATCGTACGCGACGACGCCGGAGGTCACCATGACACCCAGCCATTCACGCAGGTACCGCTCGTTCACGCCGGCCTTGTCGGCGAGCGATACGGAATCGAGGCCGGGATTTGCCGCCAGCGCGTCGAACAGACCGGCGCGGTGCCCGAGCGACGTCATGACCGCCAGCGCGGCTTCGTTCAGCGTGCCGCCGAAACGCTCGGCGAAGGCCTCCGCCCTCGCGCTGTCGAAGGCGGCAGTCTGATCTTGAAGTGTCATTGTCTTGTCCTTGCTCACGTTTGAATGGCCTCGCAGGGCCGTTGTCCTGGGCGTGGCTATGGACCTTGCCGGCGAGTCGCGTTAGCAACTATTAGGAACAAAACGGTCGAAATCGGACATCTCTGATCGAAATGGGAACGACATGACTGTCAATACGACCGTTATCGGAACACGCCTTGCTGGTACGTCGGTGCTGTTTTCCATCCTGGATGTGCTGGCCTCGGTCGGGCGCGACTGGGAAATGCTGCATGGGCTTCCGATGAAGGTTCCGGTCTTCGACGTCAGCCTCAGGACGGCCGACGGCGCCCCCTACTGGGACGTCAACGGGCGCAAGATCACGCCTGATGCGAAATTTTCCGAGGCTCCCGAACCGGACCTCATCATCGTTCCC
>JBNLCA010000470.1:0-2340 GCA_050303575.1 Paracoccaceae bacterium | reverse complement strand
CGTCGTCATCGCCGAGCATGACGACATCGACGCGGCGAAGATCCGCGAGGTGCTGACCGCCTGATGCACGTCGTCTTCCGCGAAAGCCACGGGCTCGAGGAGACCGAGACCCCCACCGACCTCGGCCAGGACCCGGCCGAGCTGGTGGTGCTTTCGTTTTCGGACAGCGACCTCGGCGCATTCGCGGCGGGCTGGCACCGGGCGGCGGGCGGACTGCCGACGTTGCGGCTGGCGAACCTCGTGGCCTTGCGGCATCCGCTCTCGGTCGACACCTATGTCGAGCGGACGCTTTCCGGCGCAAGGGGCATCCTGATCCGGCTGATCGGCGGCGAGAGCTACTGGCCATACGGTCTGGCGTCCGTCGCGGATCTCTGCCGGCAGAGGGGCATCGCCCTCGCCGTTCTCCCGGCCGATGGCCGTGAGGACGCCTCGCTCGATGCCGCGTCGACGCTGCCGCTTTCGACGCTCAGGCGCCTTGCCGCACTGTGCGACGCGGGCGGCGCTGTCGCGGCGCAGGCGGCCTTGGCGCAGATGGCGCTGGCGGCGGGGCTTTATGCCGGGCCGGTCATTGGTGCAAAGACCGTCCCGGACTGCGGCTGGTATGCGCCCGGCACCGGAGTGGTGCCCGCGCTCGGGATCGAGGGACCGGCCGTCGCGGTGACTTTCTACCGCAGTTACCTGACCTCGGCCGACACCGGCCCGGTCGATGCGCTGATCGAGGCGCTCAGGGCACGCGGGTTCGCCGCGCACGGGCTGTTTGTTCCGTCGCTCAAGGCACCCGGAGCACCCGAGTTCCTGCGTGCGGCGCTGGCCCATCTGAACCCGGTCGCCGTCGTCAACGCGACGGCCTTTTCGGGCAAGGGCGAGGACGGGACATCGCCGCTCGACGCGCCCGGCTGCCCGGTCTTCCAGGTGGCGCTTTCGACAGCGCGGCGGAAGGACTGGGCCGAGGCCGAGCGCGGGCTTTCCCCGGCCGATCTTGCCATGCATGTCGTCCTGCCCGAGGTCGATGGCCGCATCTTCGCCGGGGTCGCCTCGTTCAAGTCGCCCGGGCGGAAGGACACCGACCTGCAATTCTCGCGCTTCGCCCACCGGGCGGATGCGGGCCGGATTGCGCAGGTCGCCGACCGGGTGGCGGCCTGGCACCGGCTTGGTGGGACCCCGGCGGATGAGCGATCGGTGGCGGTGGTGCTCTCGACCTATCCGGGGCGGCCGGACCAGCTTGCCCATGCGGTGGGGCTCGACGCGCTTTCCTCGACAGACGCGCTGTGCGCGGCGCTGGAGGACGCTGGCTATGCGGTCGCGGTTCCGAAGAACCTCGGGGCGCGCCTGACTCGCGAGACGCTGACATGGCCGCTGGAGGAGTACCGCACGGCGCTGGCCGCCCTTCCCGAGACGCCGCGGGCGGACCTGGCGGCGGCATGGGGCGATCCGGAGACGGATGCGGCCTGCCATGACGGCGCCTTTCACTTCCCTGCCCTGCGGGCCGGGTCGGCCCTGATCGCGCTGCAGCCCGAGCGCGGCGAGGTCGCGGCGCGCGAAGGCGATTACCACGACCTCTCGCGCACCCCGCGCCACGGATACGTCGCCTTCTACCTCTGGCTGCGCGCGCAAGGCCTCCATGCGCTGATCCATATGGGCGCGCATGGCACCGCGGAGTGGCTGCCCGGCAAGTCGGTCGCGCTGAGCGAGACCTGTTGGCCCGAGGCCCTGCTCGGCCCCCTCCCCGTCCTCTACCCGTTCATCGTCAACGATCCCGGCGAGGCGGCGCAGGCCAAGCGCCGGATCGGGGCGGTGACGCTGGGCCACCTGCCGCCGCCGATGGCCGCATCGCAAACCCCGGAGAACCTTGTGCGGCTCGAACGTCTGCTCGACGAATATTCCACCGCCGACGGGCTCGACCCGGCCCGCCGGGACCGGCTGATCCGGGCGGTGCGCGACGAGGCGCGCGGCGCGGGGGTCGAGGACGACCTTGGCCTGCCGGCGGACGCCAGCGCCGCCGAGGCGATCACGCGGATCGACCGCTTCGTCTGCGACATCAAGGAAAGCCAGTACGGCGACGGTCTGCATGTTTACGGTCAGGGGGCGGGCGAGTGGGAAGGCCTCCTGACCGCGCTCGACGGCCGCCGGGTCGAGGCGGGACCCTCGGGCTCGCCCTATCGTGGGCGGTCGGACGTGCTGCCTACGGGCCGCAACCTCTTCTCCGTCGATCCGCGCGCGGTGCCGACCCGGAGCGCCCACGCGCAGGGGGTGAAGCTGGCCGAGGAGCTTCTGCGCCGGCATTTGCAGGATCAGGGCGACTGGCCGAAGGGGTTGATCCTGGACCTCTGGGGCTCGGCC
>JBNLCA010000469.1:0-3494 GCA_050303575.1 Paracoccaceae bacterium | reverse complement strand
GGTAGCCCTCCAGCCAGCCGGCGTTCACCAGCAGCAGGAACGGGAAGATGTCGCGGCCGTGGTTCCGGACCGGGACCACCCGGGTGCCGGGGAAATCGGCCTCGATCCGCGCCTTCAGCGCCTCGCTCTCCTTGCCGCGCCAGGTCAGCGTGACGAAGAGATCGTAGTCGAAGGGCACCTCGCGAAGCACGCGTGCGAACTCGTCCCACACATCAGGGTAGTAGACGTGGATCACCACCGCCTGCGGCGCCTTCGGCCCGCTGATCGGGCGCAGGCGCGGCGTCGCGATCGAGGTCTCGACCAGCTCTTGCGGGATGTCCTTGGTCAGACGGTCCTCGTGCCGGCCGAAGCTCAGATAGTGCCGGAAGGGCGGCAGGCCCAGACCGGCAAGATCGGGATTGTGCCGCAAATACGCGGCGGGCGAGAAATCCGGGTTCGGCCAGAGGCCCAGCCGCTCGCCCAGCTGCACGAAATGCCGCTCGGGGAAACGCAGGAACAGCGGATGCAGCGCGGTGTTCGTCGTGCGGTAGAACTGCCGGTCGAAGAGACCGCTGCGCTTCATGTCGCGGACATAGGCCAGCTCGGCCGGCGTCGGGACGAGGAGGCGGAGGGCAAGGCGCGCGCGCCGGATGATTCGCTTGATGTTCATTGCCAGACGGTCGCGCGCTCAGGGTTAACGGCGCCCTTACGTGCGCCCGGAAGGTCAGGATTCCAGCACCCGCCCGAGCCGGCTCCACAGAAGCATCGACCCCAGAGCCAACGCCGCCAGCGCCAGCGCGAAGACATAGGCGGCCGAGACGTAGGTCGCATCGTAGGTGGCATAGAACCCCGCCCGCATCTCGCCGGTCACGTGGGCCAGCGGGTTCCACCAGAGAAGCTCGCGCCACGGTCCGGGCACGTCGTCGTAGAGGAAAAGGATGCAGGAGAGGATGAAGAGCGGGCGGTTCAGGATCGACCAGACCTGCTCCCACCCCGGGAAGCGGGCAAAGAGATAGCAGTTGAGCGTGCCGACCCCGAGGGCCAGCGCCCCGGCCATCGAAAGCGCCAGCGCGATCGCCCCCGGGTCGAGGATCAGGCGCAGCCGGAACGCCAGAACGATCCCGGTCATGACGATCCAGAACACGGCGAGCTGCGTCAGCATGTTCAGCGCGAACCGCGCCATGACCGCGTCCATCGCGCGGACGGCAGGGAACTCCAGCAGCGGACGCGAGAAGCGGACCGACGCGGCCACCCGGTTCGAGACCGAGGTGTAGAGCGCGAAGCTCAGGTACCCCGTCGCGTAGAAGAGCGGGAAGTTGGTGCCCAGCGGCGGCGCGTGGAAGGCGACGGCGAAGACGACCGACAGAAGCGCGACCGCGGCCGCGGGCTCGATCACGGCCCAGGCGTAGCCCAGCGCCGATTTGCCGTAGGCCGTTGTCATTTCCCTAACCATCAGCGCGAATACTGTGCGCGCCGTTCTGAATCGGCGCGGGCGCGGCGCGTAGGTCGTGAGCATGAGCCTCTCCGGGACGGTGCGGGACGGGATCAGTCTCGCCCGGTCATGGTTGAGGGAGAGTGAATCGATGACGTCAGCCGCGCAGGTGCGTGCCCCCGATAGCGTCGAGCCGAGGCGCGGGCCGCCCGGCCCGAACTATCACAAGATCATGGAGCGGCGCGCCCGGCTGGCCGAGGGCGGAGAGCGGCCGATGGTGATCGAAGTGATGCCGATGGCCCGGCGCGCGCGTCCACGGGCGCGACATTGGGGGCTGGTGCTCAGCTTCCTTCTCCTTGTCGTGGCGCCGGCGGTGGCGACCGGCTGGTATCTCGAGGAACGCGCCGCGCCACAGTTCGAATCGCGCGTCGGCTTCTCGGTCCGCGCCGAGGAGGCGCCGGCGGCGGGCGACATCTTCGGCGGGATGATGGGCTTCTCCTCGGCCTCGTCCAAGGACACAGATGTCCTTTACGAATTCATCCAGAGCGCCGAGATGGTCGCCCGCGTCGATGCGCGGCTCGGACTGCGCGGCATCTACTCGGTGCCTTCCGACGATCCGGTCTTCGCCTTGCGCGGTACGTCGCGCGAGGATCTGGCCGACTACTGGCCGCGCATGGTGCGGGTCTATTACGACCGCGGGACGGGACTGATCGAGGTTCGCTCGTTCGCATTCACGGCGACAGACGCCAAGGCCGTTGCCGATGCTGTCTTCGAAGAATCGAGCAGGATGATAAACGAGCTTTCGGCCATCGCCCGCAGCGACGCGACGCACTACGCCGAAGAGGAACTCGCCCGCGCGCGCGACCGGCTGGCGGCGGCGCGGGCCGAGCTGACCGCCTTCCGCAGCCGCACCCAGATCGTCGATCCGCGCGCGGATATCGAGGGGCAGATGGGCCTGTTGAACACGCTTCAGGCGCAGCTGGCCGAGGTGATGGTCGAACATGACCTGCTCGCCGGCACCACGCGCGCGAACGACCCCCGCATCGAACAGGCGAATCGCCGCATCGAGGCGATCGAAGGCCGCATCGCCGAGGAACGCCGCAAGCTCGGCGTTGGCGACGGGTCGGGCTATGCCGAGGTGGTGGGCGAGTTCGAGCGGCTCCAGGTCGACCTGGAATTCGCGCAACAGCAATATGTCGCGGCGCAGGCGGCCTACGATCTCGCGCAGGCCGAGGCGCAGCGGAAAAGCCGCTATCTCGCGGCCTACCAGCGCCCGACGCTGGCGGAAACGGCGACCGGGCCCGACAAGCTGTTGCTGATCGCACTGGTCGCGGGATTCGCCTTTCTCGGCTGGGCGGTCCTGTCGCTGGTCTATTATTCGTTGCGCGACCGGCGATGATCCGGCTCGACGGCCTGACCAAGAGCTTCAGCTTCCGCGGCGAACGCAAGATCGTCGCCGACGGGCTGACGATCGATTTGCCGGGTCATGTGGCGATCGGGCTTCTGGGCCGGAACGGCGCGGGGAAATCGACGCTTCTGCGGATGATCGCCGGCACCGCCGAACCGGATGCCGGCCGGGTCCTGGTCGAGGGCACCATCTCGTGGCCGGTGGGGCTGGCGGGCTGCTTTCATCCCGACCTTTCGGGGGCGCAGAACACCCGCTTCCTCGCCCGCGTCTACGGTGTCGATACCGGCGAGCTCTGCGCCTTCGTCGAGGACTTCGCCGAGCTCGGCGCCCAGTTCGACCAGCCGGTGCGCAGCTATTCGGCGGGCATGCGGGCGCGGCTTGGCTTCGGCATCTCGATGGGGATGGCGTTCGACACCTACCTCGTCGACGAGGTCACTTCGGTCGGTGACGCCGCCTTCCGCCGGAAAAGCGAAGCGCTTTTCCAGACCCGCATGGCGCAGTCCGGCGCCATCGTCGTCACCCACTCACCCGACATGATGCGGCGCATGTGCCAGGCCGGCATGGTGCTGGAAGACGGACGGCTGACCTACTTCGACGATGTCGAGGCGGCGATCCGGCACAGCCACGCGCTGATGGAATGACGCCGGCCCCAGCGCTCAGATCAGCACGATGTCG
>JBNLCA010000468.1:0-9144 GCA_050303575.1 Paracoccaceae bacterium | reverse complement strand
AGAAGATCGACCTCCTCGGCCGCGTCCTCGGCGCCGACCATGAAGATGCGGTTCAGCTCCATCACGATGGTCCCCTTCGTACCAATCACTTCCAGCCGGTCGCCGTGCAGCTGCGGATAGCCGGGCGCAACAAGGCAGCCGTCGGCGGTGGCGATGAATCCGTCCCGGCCCGCCATCAGGATCGCGGCGGTATCTTCGCCCGGCAGCCCCTCGGCCAGCCGGTTCAGCCGCGCCGCGACCACTTCCAGCGGGCCGCACAGGCAGCGCAGCACGTCGAGATGATGGATCATCGTCTCGAAGACGAGGTTACGGCGGAACCCGGTGAGATAGGGCTGGCGCTCGATCAGGAACGGCACGGTACCCTCGCGCGGGCACAGACCCGAGCCGCGGCACGAGATCGAGGCATGGCGGACCGCGCCGATGCGCCCCTCGTCGATCCAGCGGCGGACGGTCATGTAGTGCGGGCGGAAGCGGTAGTTCTCGTGCACCATGAAGCGAACGCGCGCCCCGACATGGTCGATCAGAGCCTCGGCCTCGGCGACGGTCTCGCAGAGCGGCTTCTGGCACATGATGTGGACGCCCGCGTCGGCCGCCATGCGCGCCACCGGCGCATGGGCGCCGACCGAGGCGGCGATGTCGACCGCTTCGAAGCCGCCCTCGGCGAACATCGCTTGCGCATCTTCGTAGACCCGCGCGACACCGAATTCCTGTCCCCGCGCCTCGGCCTTGGCACGGTCGGTGTCGCACACCGCGACGACCTCGGCGCCGGCGGCCTGCCAGGCGCGGAGGTGATAGAGACTGATGAGCCCGCAGCCCACCAGTGCGACCTTGAGCGGCTCAGCCATGGCCGGCCTCGAAGCTGCCGTAGCCATAATGCCAGACACTGCCGCCGGCCTCGGACGTGACCAGCGTGTGAGATGCACCGGCCGGGATCAGCACCAGATCGCCGGGCGCACAACGCGCGGTCTCGCCCGCGACGGTGATCTCCATGTCGCCCTCGACAACGACGACGAACTCGTCGGTGCGGTGGGTGAAATCGGCCCAGACCTGGCCCGGCGGATCGCGGTAGGTGTCGAAGGAAAAGCCGGAAAAATCGGCGCGGACGGCACCGGCATCGACAGGCGCCGGATAGGCAGCTTTGCGAAAGGCGCTCATGCCGCGCGCTCCGCCAGGAGATCGCCGAGATAGGCGCGTGCGGGTTCGTGCGCCAGAAGCGCGGCATAGTCTTTCATCGGCGTCACCTCTCCGTTCCGGACGAAGATGAAGCTTTCGCAAATCTCCTCGACGATCTCCAGATGGAAGCGCTCGTTGGGGTGGATGCACAGGAACACCAGCCGTCCTTCGGCCCTCAGACGACGGAAGAAGTCCAGCATGAAGCCGATATAGCCGTCCTGGGTGTTGAACTGGGGCTCGTCGAAGAGATGGACGAGCGGGTAGTCCGACCCGGCGGGCTGCATCAGCGCGTTCGGCCTGAACGAACGGAAGTGCCGCACCTGATAGGATTGGTGATAGTGGATCGCCAGCCGGTCGCGCTGGTCGGTGCGGACCTTGTGGATGTCGCGGCCCGAAACAAGCACTTCGCCCGAGGTCGGTCGGTTCGAGCCGGTGATGAGTTCAAAGAGCGTCGTTTTGCCCGACCCGTTCGGCCCCATCATGCCGACGATGCCGGGCTGCTCGACGGTGAAGTCGGCGGTCAGCCGGAAGGTCGGCGTGCGGTCGAGCCGCCCCCTGCGGTAGACCTTCTCCAAATTGCGGACCTCGAGCATCGCCATCCGTCACATCCCGATGAGGCGCCGGCGCAGGGGCGCGTTTTCCAAAAGCTCGCGCGCCGGCCCTTCGTGAAGGATCCTGCCGCGGTCCATCACGTAGGCGCGGTCCGAGACCTCGAGCGCGGCAAGCGCGTTCTGCTCGACGATCAGGCAGGCGACGCCCTCGGCCTTGAGCCGCCGGACGGTCTTCATCACGTCCTGAACGACCTTGGGCGCGAGGCCCTGACTCGGTTCGTCGAAGAGGACGAGGCCGGGCGCGCCGAGAAGCGCACGGCTGATCGAGACCATCTGCAGCTCGCCCCCCGACATGTTCTCGCAGTCGCGCGTCATGAGGTGGTCGAGGGCCGGGAAGATCTCGGTCATCTCGCCAAGGCTCCAGCTGCGGAACCGCGTGCGGCGGGTGCCGAGCGCGAGGTTGCGACGGCCCGAGAGCGAGGGAAAGACGCGGCGGTCGTCCGGCACCCAGCCGATGCCGAGCCGCGAGATGCGGTGCGTCGGCATCCGGGTGATGTCATGCCCATCGAAGCGGATCTGGCCCCGGCGCGGCGGCGAAAGGCCGAGGATCGAGCGGATCGTCGTCGTCTTTCCGGCGCCGTTCGGACCGAGGAGCGAGACAACCTCGCCCGGCGCCACCGTCAGCGACGGGCCGAAGAGGGCCTGCGTCTCGCCGTAGAAGGTTTCGATCCCGTCCACCGCCAGCATCACGCCACCTCGCCCAGCGCCGATCTCTGGACCCATTTGTTCGCCTTGAGCGCCGCGGGCGTGTCCTCGGCGATGACCTGGCCCCAGTGGATCACCGAGATGCGGTCGGCGAGGTCGAAGAGGAAGCTCATGTCATGCTCGATGAGGACGATGGTGAACTTGCGCCGGATGCGGCGGATCAGGTCGGCGAGCTCGCGCGTCGCATCGGTGCCGAGGCCCGAGGTCGGTTCGTCCAGGAAGACGACGCGCGGCTCGGGCGCCAGCGCGACCGCGATCTCGAGCGCACGGCGCTCGCCATAGGGCAGCGCGGCGGCCTTCTCCCAGGCGCGGTGGGCGAGGCCGACGCTGTCGAGGACCGTCATTGCCCGGTCGATCATCCTCGTGTCGTTGAAGACGCCGCGTACCGGGTTCAGCGCGCGGGTGCGGAACTCGCGCAGCGCAAGGATGACGTTCTCGATGACGACCGTGTCGTCGAAGAGGTTCATGATCTGGAACGAGCGCGAAATGCCGAGGCGGGCGATCCTCTGCGGCGCCATGCCGGTGATGTCGAGGCCGCCGAAGGTGATCTTGCCGCCGTCCGGCTTGTGGTGCCCGGTGAGAACGTGAAAGCAGGTCGTCTTGCCGGCGCCGTTCGGCCCCATGATGCCGTGGACGGCGCCTTCCTCGACGCTCAGGCTGACGTCTTCCAGCACCACTCGCGCGCCGAAGCGCTTCCTGAGGTTCCGGGCTTCGAAGAGGGCCATCCCTACGCCTCCTTCGCTTGCGCGACGGGCGCCGGGGGCGCGCGGTGCAGGCGCTGGCGCATCTGGTGGAGAAGGCCTGCCAGACCCTCGGGCCGCAGCATGACCATGCCCATGAACATCAGGCCGAACCAAAGAAGCCAGGTCTCGGTCACGCCGCCGAGGAAATCGCGCGCGAGGAAGTAGAGAAGGACGCCGAGAACCGGCCCCCAGAACGAGACCATGCCGCCGCCGACCAGAACCATCATCACGATGAGGCCGGACTGGTGCAGGCTCATGACGTCGGGATAGGCGCTTTCCTGCGCCATGGCGAAGAGGCCGCCGGCAAGGCCCGCGAAGGCGGCGGAAAGCGTGAAGGTCAGCCACTTGATGCGCCAGACGTCGTAGCCGACGAAACGCGCGCGGGTCTCGTTCTGGCGGATCGCCTGAAGCACCCGTCCGAAGGGCGCGTTGACCAGTCGCCAGAGCGCCACCGTCACCAGCGCGAGCACCACCGCGACGAACCAATAGAGCGCGCGGTTGTCGGCAAGCGACAGGCTCCACGGTCCGAGCGTCAGGTCGGGTCGCGGGATTCCCAGAAGCCCGTCCTCGCCGCCTGTAAGTCCGCGCAGCTTGATCGCTGAGAACCAGAAGATCTGGCCGAAGGCGATGGTCATCAGCGCGTAGTAGATGCCGCGCCGGTGCGAGAGGAACGCGCCGACGATGGCCCCGGCCAGCGTCGCGGCAAGAAGCGCTGCGAGAAGCCCGCCCCAGAGGCTGACCGCGACATGGTGCTGGAAGAGGCCGAAGGCATAGGCGCCGATACCGAGATAGGCGCCATGGCCGAAGGAATGAAGGCCGATGTAGCCGAACAGGAGGTTGAAGCCCAAGGCGAAGATCAACCAGATCGCGACTTCGATGCCGAGATACTGGTAAAGGCCGACGCGCTCGATCCAGAACGGCGCGGTGACAATGGCGAGGAGGAAGAGCCCCATCGCGGGGGTGACGGGCGAGCCGCCGCGCGCGGGGATGTCGGAGAGCGTGATCATCTCAGTTCTCCAGCGCGCTCTTGCGGCCGAGAAGGCCGCGCGACCGGAACCCGACGACTGCGATCAGGAGAAGGTACATCGACAGAAGCGACCAGGCGGGCGCATAGGCGCCGGTGATCCCGACCGAGAGGCCCACCAGAAGCGCCGCGATGACGGCGCCCCAGAAGCTCCCTACCCCGCCGATGACGATGACGAGGAAGGCGGGGATCACGACGTCGACGCCGATATGCGGGCGCAGTCCCCAGATCGGCGCCATGACGATGCCGGCAAGGCCCGCCAGCGCCGCGCCGAAGGCGAAGACCAGAAGGCGCAGGCGGCCGAGATCGTAGCCCAGCGCGCGGACCATCTCGCTGTCGTGGCTTCCGGCCTTGATGATCGCGCCATAGGGGGTGCGTTCGAGGAAGAGCCAGACCCCGAAGATCGCGACGATGGCGAAGCCGGCGGCGAAGAGCTTGTATTTCGAGAAGATCATCCCGCCCATCAGGAAGGCGCCGGCGATGGTCTGCGGCACGGTCAGGCTCTGCTCGCCGGTACCCCAGGCGATGCGGATCGTCTCTTCGATGACGAGTGCCGCGCCGAAGGTCAGAAGAAGCCCGTAGAGCGGCGGCTTGCCGTAGGTCGGGCGCAGGCACAGCTCGAGCGCCATGCCGCAGAGCGCCGCGAGGATCGGGCCGAAGACCAGCGCGGCGGCATAGCGGACGGCGACCGGCAACGCCGCCCAGCCCTCGCCCAGCACGTCACCGCCCAGGATCGCGATCGCGAAATAGGCACCGAGCGCGAAGAAGGCGCCGTGGGCGAGGTTGATCACCTCCATCACGCCGACGATCAGCGTGAAGCCCAGCGCGATCAGCGCGAAGAGAAGGCCCAGCGTCAGGCCGTTGATCAGATGGGGGATCAGCTCGATCATTTTGGTTCTTCTGTGGGCGCGGCCGGGGGGCCGGCCGCGCCGTGAGGATTACGCGTCGAAGGTCGGGGTGTCGTCGTAGCTTTCCAGCTTGCACGCCTCCTGCGCGCCCGTGTCCTGCACCTCTTCCGGGGCCGACTGGGTTAGGATCTTGAACATGTCGTCCTTGTCGTCCCCGGCCTCGGTATTGGCGGTGGCGAGGTAGATCGTCTGCTGCACCTGGTGCGTCACCGGATCGATCCATGCATCATGGTGCTGCATCCGCTCTTCGGCCGGCATCCGGTGGCCTTCGAGCTCCTTGATGACAGCGATGTTGTTGGTGCTGCCGGCCCGCTCGATGGCGGCGAGAAGGTTCTTGGTCGCCATGTAGCCGTTGTAGAACACGTTTCCGGGAACCCGCATCGCGGTATCGGGATAGGCCGCCTGGTATTTCGCCACGAAGTCGGCGACGCCCGGCAGGTCGAGCTTGTAGTACCAGGTCGTCCCGAAGACGCCGAAGAGGTTGTCGATCGGCAGGCCGTAGACGTCGGGCCAGTCCTGCTGGTTGTTGATCCAGGCCATGCTCTGGCCGAGGCCAAGCTGCGCGACCTGCTGGCGCATCGCCACCTGGTCGTCGCCGCCGACCGCCGCCGCGACGACGTCCGGACTGGCCTGCTGGATCGACAGGAGCGCCGCCGAGAAATCGCGCGTGCCCTGCGGCACGAGGATCTCCTCGACCTCCTCGGCCCCGTATTCGGCCATCAGCTTGCGCGTCGCCGCCGCGGTGTCGTGGCCCCAGCCGTAATCGTTGGTCAGAAGCAGCCATTTCTTGCCGTAGGCATCGACCGCGTTCTTGACGGCGGCCTTGGCGAAGTTGGTGCCGTTGCCGTCCCAGACGAACTTCACGCGGTGGCAGTTCTCGCCGGACTCTGTCGGCGAGGACGAGTTGGTGTTGAGGTAGATCACCCCGTAGCGCTGCGCGACCTGGCTGATCGCGTTGGCGACGCCGGACGAGACGGCGCCGATCAGGAAACCGCACTCCTCGCGGGTGATCATCCGTTCCGCCACGCGGCTGCCGGTGGCGGCCGTCGTCTCGGTATCGATATGGATATGTTCGACCTGGCGGCCGAGGACGCCGCCCGCCGCGTTCGCCTCGTCGATCGCCATCATCATGCCGCGCCGGTCCGAGGCGCCCGAGTTCGCGTACTGGCCGCTCGCGTCCGAGGTCAGGCCGATCTTGATCGGCTTGTCGGTTGCCTGCGCCCAGACGCGGTTGTGCTTCCAGGGGCCGTAGAAGGCGGCGACGCCGCCCGCAGCTGCGGCACCGGACAAAAGACGCCGGCGCGTGAAGTTCGATTTTGCCATGTGCTCCTCCCAAGAGCCGGCCCCTCGCGGGCCGATGCGGCCTCCCGCCCCTCCTCCGGGCCGATTGAATGCCGTGTCGCAAGAATTGAAAATTTATTCAATCTACGTCAACGAAAATTTTTTCTCTTCGATCGAATGCGTGCTATATGCCCGGATATGAAGGAGATCATGCCAGCCGCCAGTTTCGCCGCCCCCGAGACGTTCGACGCCCTGAGGCAGCGAATCCGGGACCGTTTCGCCTCGCTCAGCCCGCATTTGCAGCGCATCGCCCGCGCATCGCTGGAAGAGCCGAACCGCTTCGCGCTGAACACCACCCAGGTGATCGCCGGCGAGCTTGGCATTCAGCCGTCGACCCTTATCCGGTTCTCCAAGGAGTTCGGCTACTCCGGCTTTTCCGACCTGCAACGTGTCTTCCGCCAGCGCCTCATCGAGGGCCAGGCGACGGTGCGGACCCAGGTCATGGAAGATCGCGAACGGACGCCGCCGCCCAACGCGCGCGCCCTCGTCTCGGCCTGCGTTGCGGCGCATGTCCAGGCGCTTCGCCACCTTGAGGAGACCTGCGATATCGATGCGCTGACGGGCGCGATCGCGATGCTCGGCACGGCACGGCATGTCTATGTCGCCGGGTTACGCCGCTCGCGTCCCATCGCCGAGTACCTGCATTACGGCCTGATCCGGGGCGAACGTGCCAGCAGCCTGCTCGACTTTGCGGTCGGCATGGCCGGGCCCCAGATCGCCACGATCGGCGCCGAGGATCTTCTGGTCGCGATTGCCTTTCCGCCCTATTCGTCACCGGTCGTCGACGCGGTGATGGATGCCCATGTCGCCGGGCGCCGAATTCTCGCGATCACCGACGATCCGGCCGGTCCCATCGGCCGCTACGCCGAGGAAGTGCTGCTGATCGACTCGGATTCCGCCAGTCCGCTTCAGCCGATCTCGGGCGCCATTGCACTGGTCCAGACTCTGGTCACGGCCGTCACGCAGCCCTAGTCGGCATCGGTACGGACCGTCGAGTTCAGAAGCGTCTCGCGGGCCGAGGCGAGGTGGTTGCCGCAGGCCCTTTCGACCGCTCCACGATCGCGGCTGAAGAGCGCGTCGATATAGGCGATGTGCTCGCGCGCCGCGACCTCGTTCCGCCGGCGCTCGTCTCGCTTGTTCCACTGGTAGTGGTAGTGGAAGATCATCGTGATGATCTCGAAGAAGTTGTCGATGAAGCGGTTCGGCGCAACCGAGTTGAGTAGCCGATGGAAGCTGCTGTCGAGATCCGAGAAGTCGTGGTAGCGCAGGTCGATCTCGTCGAGGAGATCGAGGTGCCGCTGGCGAAGGGCGGCCAGGTGCTGCCAGTGCGGTGACTCGTCCGGCAGTTCGATGAAGGCGCGCGCCGAACGCAGTTCGAACATCTCGCGAATCTCGAAAAGCTCGCGCGCGAAGCTCGATGTGAATCCCTTGAAGACCCAGCCCGTGCCTGGCCGCCGCTCAATCAGGCCGAAGCGCTGGAATCGATTGAGGAACTCGCGCAGGACGGTGGTCGCGACGCCGAATTGCCGCGCGAGGTGCGCCTCGTTGATCGAGGTGCCTGGCTGGGCGTTGTCGCGCAGCATCCACTGCATGAACCGCCGCTCGACCTGCGCCGAGATCGGCACGGTCTCGGCCTGCGGAAACTTCTCGACCCGCACCTTGCCCTTCGCGCGGCGGCGGTCGCGCCCCGTCCCCGCTACCAGCCCCCGTTCCGACAGTTCCGACAACACCTTGCGCACCGTCGTGCGACTGACCCGGAGGCTTTTGCTCAGCGCCGGTTCGGACGGCATGGGCGCCCCCGGATCCAGCATCGCGACCAGATCGACGGCGTCGTTGAAGGCTCGCTTGTAGGTTGCGTCGGTCTTCATTGGCCAAAGCCCCGGTCTGTATTTTACCTCATAAAAAACATTTTGAGCCCCGGATCAACTATGCTTTTTACGCATAAAAATCAGAACCGGGGAGGAACGGGTGAGCGAAGAAGCGCGTCATACGGCGTCGCGCCGGGTGGCGGAAGACAGAGGCCTGACTGCCGTGACGCTGGGCCTCAAGCTGCTCGGGTTCGGGCCGCTTCTCATCCTTGCCCTCCTGATCCTCGGCGCCGCGGTCGCGGTGCCGAACTTCCTCAAGCCGATCAATCTGGGGAACATCCTGGCTCAGACAGCGGTCATCGCCATTGTCGCGATGGGACAGCAGCTGGTGATCCTGACGCGCGGAATCGACCTGTCGGTCGGATCGAATCTGGCGCTGGCAACTGTCTGCGGCGGCCTCGTCTACCAGGCTGGCGGCAGCGGCTTTGCGGTCATTCTCGCCATGCTGGCGGCCGGCACCGCAGTCGGCGCGGTCAACGGCCTGGTCTACGTCTTCGGACGGCTTCCGCATCCCTTCATCATCACGCTGGCGATGCTGAGCATCTGCCGGGGCCTCGCGCTCGAGCTCGCGCCCGGCCACACGACCATGCGCGGCATGCCCGACGCGGTGACCTTCCTTGGCGGCCAGACGACGCTGGGCGTTCCGAACGCTTTCCTCGTGGTCGTCGTGGTGGCGCTGATCGTCCTGACGATGATGTGGGCCATGGTCTGGGGCCGGTGGATCTACGCGGTCGGCGGTGATCCCGTCGCGGCGCGCGAGATGGGCATCCC
>JBNLCA010000467.1:0-4047 GCA_050303575.1 Paracoccaceae bacterium | reverse complement strand
GAACGATACGATCGACGTCATCCGCGCCGCCGTGTCGCGCCCGCCCGGCGCGCAGGCGGCGAGCAGAAGGCACAGGATCAGTCGACGCACAATGTTCCCCGCGTGCCATCATCGCCGATCTGCGCGAAGCAGCCGACCGTCACCGTCTTGGGCGCGCAAGTCCCGCGCCGGGCATTGTCGTCGGCAAGCAGGCACGCGCCCTCGCACTCGGCGCCCGACCGGCATTCCTTGCCGGCATCCGCCGTCGGGTTGGCGCAGAACCAGCCGTCGATGCCGCCACGGTAGACCTGCGTGCCGCTCGCCGTGCAGCGCTCGGTCCAGGTGCGAAGCGCGGCGTCCCGCCGCGCCTTGGCCTCGGTGCCGCAGACCCAGTCGCCGTCCTCGAACTCGAAGACCTCCTGCCCGCGCGCCCGGCAGGCTTCCTTGGCCGCCGCGACGGTCGCCGCTGCCCGCTCGCGCGCCCGCTCCTTGGCGGGCTCGAGGTCGGGCGAGGTCGCGTTGCAGGCCGCGAGGACCAGCAGAAGGACCGCCAGAACCCTCATGCCGGGGCCCGCTTCGTCAGCCCGAGCTTCGCCCGCACTTCCTCGGGCCCGATCACCCGGGCGCCCATCCGCTCGACGATGCCGACCGCCCGCTCGACCAGCTGGGCGTTGGTGGCCAGCTCGCCCTTGCCGAGCCAGAGGTTGTCCTCGAGCCCGACACGGACATTCCCGCCCGCCAGCACCGCGGCGGCGACATAGGCCATCTGGTTGCGGCCCAGCGAGAATGCCGAGAAGGTCCAGCCCGCCGGCACGTTGTTCACCATCGCCATGAAGGTGTTCAGATCGTCCGGCGCGCCCCACGGCACGCCCATGCACAGCTGCACCAGCGCGGGACTTTCGAGGATGCCGTCCTCGACCAGCTGCCTGGCGTACCACAGATGCCCGGTGTCGAACGCCTCGATCTCGGGCTTGACGCCCAGGTGCGTCATCATCCGGCCCATCGCCTGCAGCATGCCGGGCGTGTTGGTCATCACGTAATCGGCCTCGGCGAAGTTCATCGTGCCGCAGTCGAGCGTACAGATTTCGGGCAGGCACTGGGCGACATGCTCGACACGCTCGGCCGCGCCGGCCATGTCGGTGCCCTCGTCCTTCAGCGGCAAGGGCCGCTCGGTCGGGCCGAAGACCATGTCGCCGCCCATCCCTGCGGTGAGGTTGAGGACGACATCGACCTCTGCCTCGCGGATCCGCTCGGTCACCTCGCGGTATAGCTCCAGCCGGCGCGAGGGCTTGCCGGTGTCGGGATCGCGCACGTGGCAATGCACGATCGCCGCGCCGGCCCTTGCCGCCTCGATCGCGCTTTCGGCGATCTGCGCGGGCGAGCGCGGCACGTGGGGCGAGCGGTCCTGCGTCGCCCCCGACCCGGTGACGGCACAGGTGATGAAGACCTCACGGTTCATGGCAAGCGGCATGCGCGACCTCCCTTGGGCTTGCGCCCGAGCATGGCCAAAACCGGTCCCTCGGCAAGCCCGGAAACGACCCGCGGGCGCTTTCCCGCGCCAAGCGGTGGGCGATGAGTGTGTTCGGGGCGCACGGTTTCGGATCGCTGACGCGATCCGACCGAGGCGGGGGGACGCTGTCCCCCGCGCCCCCCTGCAGTATTTGGAACTCGGGGAAGGCAAAGGGGCCTGTTGCTTCTGGATTGAAGACTTCCTTCGGCGGTGAGGGCCAATGGGTCCGGACGCACCATTCGCGAGGACCGGGCCTGGTATGGGGCCATCGGCGCGACCCGGGATGCGAGCGCGCGCCGCATGCGCCGGCACGTCGAGGAGGCACCTCCACCGGTCACGTCTCGCGCCGCCTTCCCCAGCGCCGCGGCACCCGCTAGGGTCCGCCCCATGCGACGCGCGCCCCGAAACGCGACCGGCCCAGAAACCGCCCGTGTCCCGGCGGCAGGCCGCAGCTCATGAACGTCGCCGGCCCGAGGCGAAGTTTTCTCCGCGCCGCACCGGCCATGACGCTCGCAATCCTGCTTGCGCCGGTCGCGGCGGGCCTTGCCTTTACGCTCGCGCCGGCCTTCGGCTACCTGCCGGCCCTCGGCGGCGACCGCCTGACGCTCGCGCCGGTTCGCGATCTTCTTGGCTCGCCCGGCCTGGGAGCGTCCGTCCGCCTGACCCTGACGACCGGCCTTGCCGCCACCGCGCTCTCGCTCGCCGTCACGGTCCTCATCCTTGCCGGCTGGCAGGGCACCCGTGCCTTCCGCGCGCTCGAGCGGCTGCTCTCGCCGCTTCTCTCGGTGCCGCATGCCGCCGCCGCCTTCGGCCTCGCCTTCCTGATCGCGCCCTCGGGCTGGATCGCGCGCCTTCTCTCGCCCTGGGCCACCGGGTGGGAGCGGCCGCCCGACCTTCTCATCGTGCAGGATCCGATGGGCCTGGCGCTGGTCCTCGGGCTCGTCGCCAAGGAAGTTCCGTTCCTCCTTCTGATGTCGCTCGCCGCCCTGCCGCAGGCCCGCGCCGCCGAGCGGCTGACGCTCGCCCGCGCGCTCGGCTACGGACGCGTGACCGGCTGGCTGAAGACCGTCCTGCCGGCTGTCTATGCCCAGGTCCGGCTGCCGGTCTATGCGGTGCTCGCCTTCTCGCTCTCGGTGGTCGACGTGGCGATCGTGCTCGGCCCCTCTACACCGCCGACACTCGCCGTCCAGACCGTGCGCTGGATGTCCGACCCCGACCTTGCCCTGCGCTTCCGCGCCGCCGCATCGGCGATGCTGCAACTCCTCCTCGTCCTCGCCGCGCTGGGCCTCTGGCGCGCAGGCGAGCGGACAGCGGCGGTGATCGGCCGCCGCTGGGCCACTTCGGGCGGACGCGGGACCGCCGCCGCCGAGGCCATCACCCGCACCCTCGGCCTCTCGCTCGGCACGCTTTCCGCAACGCTGATCCTCGCCGGTCTCGCTACCCTGGCGCTCTGGTCCCTTGCCGGGCTCTGGCCTTTCCCCGATGCACTCCCCGCGCTGAGCCTCGACACCTGGATGCATCACGGCCCGACCCTCGCCCCGGCGCTTGCCGACACGCTCCTGATCGCCGCCGGCGCCACGCTTGCCGCCCTTGCGCTCACCGTCGCCTGCCTCGAGGCCGAGCACCGGTTCGGCCTCACGCCCACCTCGCGCTCGCTGGCGCTTCTCTACCTGCCGCTCCTCGTGCCGCAGGTGGCATTCCTCCTTGGCCTGCAGACGCTTGCGCTGACACTCGGCCTCGGCCCCTCGCGCCTCACCGTCGCGCTGGCGCACCTGACCTTCGTGCTGCCCTACACCTTCCTCTCGCTGGCCGAACCGTGGCGGGCGTGGGATACCCGCCATGCCACCGTGGCCCGCGCGCTGGGCGCCTCGCGAACACGCACGCTCTTCGCCATCCGCCTGCCGATGCTCCTGCGCCCCGTCCTCACCGCCGCCGCCGTCGGTTTCGCCGTGTCGGTGGGCCAGTACCTGCCGACCCTGCTGGTCGGCGGGGGTCGGGTGCCGACACTGACGACCGAGGCGGTGGCGCTCGCCTCGGGCAACGACCGGCGGCTGATCGGCCTCACGGCGCTGATGCAGACGGCGGCCGTCGTCCTGCCCTTCGCGCTCGCGCTGTTCCTGCCGCGCCTTGCTTTCCGCAATCGCCGGGGGCTGGCGCATGGCTGAAGGGCTGCACCTCGACCAGCTGACGATTGCGCTCGACGGCCGGACGCTCGTCGCGCTCGACACGTCCATCGGGCCGGGCGAGACCCTGACGCTGATGGGCCCCTCGGGCTCGGGCAAGTCGACTGTTCTTGCCGCGATCACCGGCACGCTGGCCCCGGCCTTCACCATGACCGGACGCATCCGCCTCGACGGCAACGATATCACCGGCCTGCCGACCGAGCGCCGCCGCATCGGCATCCTCTTTCAGGACGAGCTTCTCTTCCCGCACCTCTCTGTCGCCGGCAACCTGCTCTTCGGCCTCAGGCCCGGCCCCGGCCGCGCCGCCCGCGTCGAGGAGGCGCTGGCCGAGGTCGGCCTCGCCGGGTTCGGCGCGCGCGACCCGGCAACGCTTTC